>VGRF01000007.1 GCA_016875395.1 Deltaproteobacteria bacterium
CCCCCCCCCGCCCCCTCCCCCGCCCCCCCCCCCCCCCCCCCCCCCCCCCCCCCCCCCCCCCCCCCGCGATCCTCCACCACATACCCCACACCCTTCACCGTGTGGATCAGCTTCCTCTCGAACGGCTTGTCCACTTTGTTCCGCAGATTGTTCACGTGTACATCGATCGCGTTCGAGAACGAATCGAACCCATCCCCCCACACGCGCTCCACGATCATCTGCCGCGACACCACGCTCCCCTCGTGCCGCATCAGGTACGCGAGTAGGTCGAACTCGCGAGGTGTCAGGGCGACCACCTTGCCCCCGCGCCGGACCTGGTGCGCGCTCACGTCGAGCGCGAGTTCCGCGATCTGCATGCGGTTCGCGAGCGGACGCTCGCGGCGGCGCACGAGCGCACGGATGCGTGCGAGCAACTCCGCGAGCGCGAACGGTTTCGCGAGATAGTCGTCGGCGCCGAGCTCGAGGCCGCGCACGCGGCTCGCCACTTCGCCGAGCGCGGTGAGGCACAGCACGGGTGTCGTGACGTTCGCTGCGCGGATCTTCTGGATCAGCTGAAAGCCGTCCATGCCGGGCAGCTTCACGTCGAGCACGAGCGCGTCGTAGGCGCGGCCGAGCGCGCGCTCGAGGCCGCGCCTGCCGTCCGGTGCGGTCTCCACAGTGAGCCCGTTCTCGCCGAGGAAACGCGCGATCAGCTCGCGCGCTTCGGCGTCGTCTTCGACGTAGAGGATCTTCACGAGCCGCCTCCGAGCTTTCGCTGAGAACTGCGCCGCTCGCTCGGCCGCGCGTGGCGCACCCGGTGCGAGGTGAAGAGCGGGAGCGACACGCTGAAGCGCGCGCCGCGGCCGGGCTCGCTGTCGGCCGCGATGTCTCCGTCGTGCGCGCGCGCGATCTAGCGCGCGAGTGCGAGACCGAGGCCGAAGCCGCCGCGGCCGGTCTGCGCCGCACCGCGCGCGAAGCGATCCCAGAGGCGCGCGAGATCTTCGGGCGCAATGCCGGGGCCGCTGTCCACGATCGTCACCGTGACCGAGCCGCCCGCAACGCGCGCGCTCAGCTCGACGCGATCTCCCGGCCGGGAGTACTTGAGCGCGTTGTCGAGCAAGTTCGAGAAGAGCCGCTCCAGCCAGCTCGCGTCGCCGCGCACGACGGCCTCCGGCAGCGGCTCCACGAGCACGAGCGCGATCGTTCGCTGCTCGGCGAGCGGCGCGAAGAACTCCGCTTGCGTCCGTAACAACTTCGCGAGCTCGACGGGCGCGGTGTGCGCAGGATCGAGCCCCGACTCCACCTGCGCGAGGCGCAGCAGTGCGTTCAGCGCGCCGCCGAGCGCTGCGATCTCCTCGCGCAGCTCGAGCAGGACGGCGCGCTGCGCCTCCGCGTCAGGTGCCTGCGCGAGCGCGGCATCGAGGCGCGAGCCGATGCGCTGCAGCGGCGTGCGCAGCTCGTGTGCCGCGTTCGCATTGAAGCGGTGCACGTGCTCCATGCCCTCGCGAATGCGCGCCAGCATCGCGTTGAGCGCGACGGCGAGGCGGTCCAGCTCGTCCTCCGTGCCGTGCACGGGAATCGCATCGTGCAGATTCGCGCTCGAGAGCTGCTCCGCGGCGCGCGCGATCTCGCCGACCGATGCGAGGCTGCGCCGCGCCAGCAAGAAGCCCGCGGCGCCGCTCGCGAGCAGCATCAGCGGCAGCGCCGCGAGCATCACGTTGCGCAGCTCGGCGAGGCCGTCGGCCCAGTGGCGCGTCGAGACGGCGACCTGCGCGAAGCCGATGGGCGCCGCGGCGGACGCGACGAAGTAGCGGCCGGCGCCGCGCAGCCTGCCCGCATAGATCTCCGAAGCGACGCGCCCCGTCGCGACTTGCTGCGGCAGCACGATGTCGACGCCGCGCAGCACGCCGACGTCGACGCGCAGGCGACCGTCGAAGCGCAGCAAGCGAATGCCGAGCCCGAGCTCAGGATCGGCCTCGGCGACGCGGCTCGCGAGGTACCGCGCACACCACGCTTCGTACTCGGCGGTGGTCCCCGTCTGTGCGCGCGCTTCGAGCGCGCCCAGCAGCTCGGTCAGCTGCGTGCGCGCGACGAGCCGCGCTGCGCGATCCGAGCGCTGAGACACGACGCCGTACACGACCGCCGCGAACACCGCGAGCGTCGCGGCCATCGCGACCGTGTACCTGAGCGCCCAGCGTGCCCCGACCGAGAGAACGAGCTGCATGTCGCGCCTGTGATGGGACGTGGCCAGCCTATCACCGCGGCGAGAGGCTCCGAACGCGCGCCTTCATGCTGGCTTCAGACACGCAGCGCGCGTGCAACGCTGCAGGCCGCGGCGTCTGGCAGCCGGTTCGCTTGTTATGTGGCTGCGCCCCACCGCCTGAACTGCGGCAGCCCGTCTGCGAGCGGCGCCCAGTCGACGCGGTCCGCCAGCAAGATGTGTCGCTTCGGCGGAAAGGCGGCGGGATCGTCGAGGCTCGCGGTAGTCACGTCGAGATCCGCGGGACGCCGCGCGTGCGCGTACGTCAGCGCGGTTCCGCAATCGCGGCAGAAACCGCGCTGCACGCGCTCGGAGGAGCGAAAGCGCGCGAGCTCGCCCTTCGTGACACGAAACGAGTCCGCGTCGAACGTCACCCACGCGACGGGCGAAGCACCGGCCGCACGCCGGCAGGTCGCGCAGTGGCAGAACACTTGGTGGCGGCCCGCCCCGCGCGCCTCGTAGCGAACGGCGCCGCACAAGCAGCCACCGCGGTGCACCGCTTCGCTCATCGCAGCGCTCCTTCGTGCGCGAGCAGCCAGCGCTTTCGCGGGGCGCCGCCCGCGTAGCCCGTGAGCGCGCCGCTCGCGCCGACGACGCGATGGCACGGCACGAGAATCGAGAACGGGTTGCGCGCGTTCGCATGCCCGACCGCGCGCGCGTGATTCGGCGCGCCGAGCCTGCGCGCGAGCGCGCCGTACGTGGAGGTGGCGCCGAACGGAATCTCCGTGAGGGCAGCCCAGACCTTGCGCTGGAAATCGCTGCCACGCGGTGCGAGCGGCAACGCGAACGCGCGCAGCTCGCCGGCGAAGTAGGCGGCGAGCTGCCTGCGCGCCTCCGCGAAAACGGCAGCGCTGTCGTCGCGACGTGAGTCCGCCGAAAGCGGCGCGAGATGCGCGTGCTGCTCGAAGCGCACGCTCGTGAGCGCAGCGCCGTCGGCCGTGAGCGTGAGCGCGCCGAGTGGGCTCGCGAGCTCGGTGTGAAGCGTCGTGGCGAGGGTCATTCGGGCCTCCTAGGCGAGCGAGCTCCAGAGGTGGAGTGCGGCGTACGAGCGCCACGGGCGCCATGCCTCGGAGCGCTCGAGCACTGCGCGCGCGTCGTCGATGCGCAGCGCCTTGCGCAGGCCGAGGTCGCCGTGCGGGAACGCGTCGGGCCACGCGACCGCGCGCATCAGTACGTAGTCCGCGGTCCACGGTCCGATGCCCGGCAGCGCGAGCAGCGCCTCGCGCACACGCTCCGGATCGGCGCCGGGCGCGAGATCGAGCGCGCCGTCGGCGCACGCGCGCGCTGCGGCGCGCAGCGTCTCGGCGCGGGCGCGCGTGAGACCGATGCCCGCGATCGAATCGACGCGCGCGCCGGCAATGCGCGCGGCGGTAGGTGTCAGGCGCGACAGCTCCGCGTGCGGCGTCTCGAGCGCTTCGCCGAAACGATCGGCGAGGCGTGCGGCGAACGTGGTCGCCGCCGCGACCGACACCTGCTGCCCGAGAATCGCGCGCGCGAGCAGCTCGAAGCCGTCGAAGGCGCCCGGCACGCGCAGCCCCGGGTTCTCGGCGACCCGCTTCGCGAGCGCAGCGTCGCCGGCGAGCTGCGGCGTGATCCGAGCAGGATCCGCCGCGAGGTCGAACAGCGCGCGCAACCTCGCGACGACAGGGAGCAGAACGGGCGCGAGCGAGGGCGACAGCTCTGCGCGCAGCGCGTTCGCGCGCTGCGAAGGCGCAACCCGCAGCCAGCCGCGCGCATCGCCGATCGCGACCGTGCGCGAGTAACGACCCTCGCTGACGTGCTCGACGCCGCGAATCGCGCGCGGCGCGAGGAACGCGAGCAGCGCGTCCCACGCGAGCGGCGCGCGATACGGCAGATCGAGCGCGATCGCGTCGTTCGCCTCGCTCGGCGCCCCCTTCGCGCTCTTGCGGAGCACACTCGGCGCGAGGCGATAGCGCTCTCGGAACGCGGCGTTGAAGCGGCGCACGCTCTCGAAGCCGCTCGCGAACGCGACGCTCGTGACGGGCATGCGCGTGTCGGTGAGCAGCTGCTTCGCCAGCAGCAGGCGGCGCGTGCGAATCAGCTCCGCGGGCGCGACGCCGAGCTCGCTCGCGACCGCGCGACGTACGTGGCGCTCCGAGACGCCGAGCGCGCGCGCGAGTGCAGGCAGCTCGCTCGCGCCGTCCTCGATGCGGCGCACCGCGCGCTGCGCGAGGCGCGACAGCGCGTCGACGCGCGCGAGCCCCGGCGCGAGCTCGGGGCGGCAGCGCAGGCACGGCCGATAGCCCGCGCGCTCCGCCGCCGCTGCGCTCGCGTGGAACGTGCAGCGCTCGAACGCGGGCGTCTTCGCCGGGCAGATCGGGCGGCAGTAGATGCGCGTCGTGCGCACGGCGACGAAGAGCCGCCCGTCGAAGCGCGCGTCGCGCGCGCGAATCGCTGCGTAGGCTGCGCGTGGATCGAGTGCGGTGCAGGACTCTGGCGCGTGCGCGGGGCCGCTCGCGGCGACGGAGGCGACGGCTCTCTCTCGGTCCATGCGCGCGATCCTACGCGAGCGCCGGGTGCGCACTGGCCGTTTTCGGACGCGATCGCGGGAGCGCGCGGCGCTCGGCTTCAGCCCTTCTCCCGCATCGACTTCTCGTCCCACACATGCACGCGATAGCCGTCGTGGTCGAGCAGCTCGGCGCCGTAGCCCCAGAAGAGCTTCTCCGGGGGCTTCGCGAATGCGACGCCTGCGGCCGTGAGCTCGCGATGCTTCATCTCCACGTCATCGACTTGCAGGAACAAATCGCAGGCGGCGAGCGCGGCGCGCTCGGGATCGCGGCCGAGAAAGATCGTGAACTCGGCGTCGTCCTTGATCGCGATCATTTCGCCGCCAGGAGCCTCCATCTCGATCGCGAAACCGAAGTTGCGGACGTAGAAGTCGGCGCTGCGGCGCGGGTCGGCGACGTAGAGGCCGAGGTGGTCGAGCTTCACCATGGATCTCTCCTCAGAGCGCGCGGTGCATCACCGCCGCACTCGCTGGGCACAGCTCCGTGAACTCGCGCGTGCGCTGGATCGCCGGCGGCGCGACGTCGCGGGCGATCGGCGCGAAGCCCATGCGCGCGAAGAAGCGCGGCGCGGTGGTCGTCAGCAGGTACGCGTCGCGCACGCCGCGGCGGCGCGCGTCGCCGAGCAGGGTGTCGCACAGTGCAGCGCCGAGGCCCGCGTTGCGCAGCGTCTCGGCGATCGCGACCGAGCGCACGAGCGCGACTTCGCCGTAGTACTCGAGGCCGGCGCAGGCGACGAGCGCGCCGCCTCGCTCGCCCACCAGGAACGCAGCGAAGTGCGGAGCGACGTCTTCCCAGGGAAGCTTCGCCTCCCGTAACAACTGCTGTGCTGCCGCGAGGTCGGCGGCGCGCGCGGGGCGAATCTCCATGCGCGGTCCTCCGCACACCAGCCTACCCGCGCGTCGCAGAAGCGCGGAGGCCGCGCGCGATCGGCGTCGAGCGACTCGTGCCGTACACCCGCGAGGGCGAGCGAGGCGAGGATCATCCACGCCGACGAGGCTGCGGATCACGAGCGCCATTCCGGTCTGAACGCCAGCGAGGTGCACCGAGAGACCCACGCCTGTTGCGAGATTCCTTTGCAGGAAAACGCCCGCTCCCCGAGCGCCGCTCTATCGTGCGCGCGAAGGAGACGCGCGATGCCCGCCTACGTGCTCGCCGAGCTGACGATCGAGGACCGCGCCGAGTACGGCCGCTACGAGGCCGCGTTCATGGACGTGTTCAAGAACTTTCGCGGCGAGCTGCTCGTCGTGGACGAGAAGCCCACGGTCGTCGAGGGCACGTGGCCGCACACGCGCACCGTGCTGATCCGCTTCCCCGACGCCGCCGAGGCCGAGCGCTGGTACCGCTCCCCCGAGTATCAAGCCATCGCGCAGCACCGCTGGCGCGCCTCGCGCGCGAACGCGGTGATCCTGCAAGGCCTCGCCTGACAACCTCGATCGACCGCTGGAGACGAACATGGCCGTGGAGATGAATGGGATCGCGCACATCCAGATCTCGGTGAACGACGCGGAGAAGTGCCTGCCGTTCTGGGAGCGCTTCTGCCACTTCCTCTCGATGAAGACGCTGATCAAGAACGCGGACACGATCTACTGCATCGGCTCGCGCACCGGCATCCTCGTGCGCGCGTCGGCGCCCGAGCACCGCGGCACGCGCTTCGATCAGACGCGCGCGGGCCTGCACCACTTCTGCTTTCGCGCGCGCAGCAACGAGGACATCGCGGCGGTGCACGCGTTCCTGAAGAACGAGCCGAACGTGAACATCCTGCGCGCGCCCGACGTCGGCCCGTGGGCGCCGGGTTATTACTCGATCTTGTTCGAGGATCCCGACGGCATTCGCGTCGAGGTGAATCACGTGCCGGGGCGCGGGCACTTCGGACCCGAAGGCCAGCTCGGCAGCGGCAGGGGGCCGATGGGGAAGCTGATCGGGACGTGAGCCTGAGCTCGCTCGGGGCCGAGAAGCTGCGAGCACTCGCGTAGCCGCCGTGATCGATGATTCGTGCGTCGGCGCCTAGAACAAGCTCCCCGGCTCCTCGTCGTCTTCGGGCGCAGGCGGCGGAATCGGCGGCAGTTCGGGCTCGCGCTCCAGCTGCTGTGCGAGCAGCCAGATCCCCGCGGCGACCGAAAGCGCGGCGGGCGCGAGCACGCTGAGCGGCGTCGTGTCGCCGGGCGCGTTGAAGCCGGGGATCGGCGCAAGGTGCGGGTACACGGTTGCTGCGACGCCGATCGCCGTGGTGCCCGCTTCGAGCGCGATGCAGGGCAGGATCGAGCCCGTCGCGAGGCGCAACGCGCCTAACAAGCCGCCGAGCACGAGGCCCTGCGCGGCGGCGCTCGCGAGCATGGCGGGCTGCGCCGGGTCGCCCGGTGAGAAGAGCAGCGCCTGCAGGAATGCGATCAGAGCGATGCCGCGCGCGCGACCGAGCGCGGAGACGCAGCCCTGCAACAGCACGCCGCGAAGGAAGAACTCGCGCACGATCGGCAGCAAGAGGACGGCGGTGAGGATCTCCTCGACCGGCAACGCCTTCGGCTTTCCCAGCTCGGCGCTTTGCTTCGCATCGAGCGCGATGCGGATCCAGTTGTCCGCCTCGGAGGTGAGCAGCACGACGGGCAACAACAACAGCACGAGGGGAAGCGCGCTCAGCGAGAGGGCGGTAAGGCCGAGGCGCAGCGGAGCGGGCTCGGGCACGTAGCGCGCGGCGAGCGTGCCGAGGCCGCCGAGCGCGGCGACGGAGGCAAACGCGAAGGCGGCGGTGCCACCGCCGAAGCCCGCGGTGAGCGCGAGCATCGCGAAGGCCGCGAGACCCGCGAGCCCGAACGCGAGCCCCGGCGTCGGGAACGGAGGCCCGGGCGCTTGCGAACTCATCTCAGAACCTTCGCGAGCGCGCGGCCGGTGTGGCTCTCGGCGCAGCGCGCGACTTCCTCGGGCGTGCCCGCCGCGACGACGCGGCCGCCGCCCGCGCCGCTTTCGGGGCCGAGGTCGATCACGTAGTCCGCGACTTTGATCACGTCGAGATGATGCTCGATCACGAGCACGGTGTTGCCGCGCTCGACGAGGCGCTGCAAGACGTCGAGCAGGCGCTCCACGTCGGCGAAGTGAAGGCCCGTCGTCGGCTCGTCGAGCAGGTAGAGCGTCGCACCCTCGCCGCGGCGCGAGAGCTCGCTCGCGAGCTTCACGCGCTGCGCTTCGCCGCCCGAGAGCGTCGTCGCGGGCTGACCGAGCTGCAGGTAGCCGAGGCCGACGTCGCGCAGCGTTTCGAGGGGACGCCGCACGCGCGGCACGTTCTCGAAGAACGATGTCGCGTCCTCGACGGACATGGCGAGCACCTCGGCGATGCTCTTGCCCTTGTACCGAATCTCGAGCGTCTCGCGGTTGTAGCGCCGAGAGCCGCACACTTCGCAGGGCACGAACAGGTCGGGCAGGAAGTGCATCTCGACGCGCAGCGAGCCGTCGCCCTGGCAGCTCTCGCAGCGGCCGCCCTTCACGTTGAACGAGAAGCGCCCCGGGCCGTAGCCGCGCGCGCGCGCTTCGGGCACCGCGGCAAAGAGCGCGCGAATCCCGTCGAACACGCCGGTGTACGTGGCGGGGTTCGAGCGCGGCGTGCGGCCGATCGGCGCTTGGTCGACGTCGACCACGCGCTCGATCGCATCTACACCTGTTAGGGAGTCGTGCGCGCCGGGCTCGGCCTCCGCGCGGTGAAGTCGTTTCGCGAGCGCGCGGTGCAGCGTGTCGTTCACGAGCGTGGACTTGCCGGAGCCCGAGACGCCGGTGACCACGGTGAGGCGGCCGAGCGGAATCTCGATGCTGACGTTCTGCAAGTTGTGCGCGCGGCAACCGCGGAGCGCGAGCTTGTTCGCCTCGGCGAGATCGCGCCGCGCCGGCACGCGGATCGCGCGGCGGCCCGAGAGGTACGCACCTGTCAGGGACGCCGCGCTCGCCTCGATCTCGCGCAGCGTTCCCTCGGCCACGAGCTCGCCGCCGTGCACGCCCGCGCCGGGACCCATGTCGATCACCCAGTCGGCACGGCGCATCGTCTCCTCGTCGTGCTCGACCACGATCACGCTGTTGCCCGCGTCGCGCAGCTTCTCGAGGCTCGCGAGCAGGCGCGCGTGATCGCGCGGGTGGAGGCCGATCGACGGCTCGTCGAGCACGTACATCACGCCCATCAGGTGCGCGCCCACTTGCGTCGCGAGGCGGATGCGCTGCGCCTCGCCGCCGGAGAGCGAGCTCGTGGGGCGGTCGAGCGAGAGGTAGTCGAGGCCGACGTCGCTGAGGAAGCGCAGCTGCTCGCGAATCTCCTCGAGGATGCGATCGGCGATCGCGCGCTGGTTCGGCGCGAGCGCGAGCGCGGCGAGCCATGCGCGCACCTCGCTCACTGGCAGCGCCGCGAGCTCGGGCAACGTGCGGCCCGCGATGCGCACGTTGCGCGCGATCACGCCGACGCGCGCGCCCGCGCACTCTCCGCACGCCGCTGCGCGCGAGTAGCGCGCGCGCTCCTCGTCCGACACTTCGCCCGCCGCGATTCTCCGTGACAACTCGCCGAGCACGCCGTCGAACTTGCGCTTCACGCTGCGCAGGCCGCGCTTGCCGTGCTTGAACTCGAGCTCGCGCGCGCCGGCGCCGTGGAGCACGACCTTTTGTGCGCTCTTCGGCAGCTCGCTCCACGGCGTCTCCAGCGAAACGTCGAGGTGCGCCGCCACGCCAGCGAGCAGCTGCGCGTAGTAACGCGGCGCGCGCGCGCCGCCCCACGGCGCAATCGCGTCCGCGAGCGCGCGCGAGGGATCGGGCACGACCTTCTCGGGATCGAGCTCGTCCGCGGTGCCGAGACCGCCGCACGCATTGCACGCGCCCGACGCGCTGTTGAACGAGAAGTGCCTCGGCTCGAGCGCGGGGTATGAGACACCGCAGTCGACGCACGCGCTCGTCTGCGAGAAGAGCGCTTCACCGTTCGCTCTCTCTCGCTCCCACGCCACGCTGCACACGCCGCCGCCGAGGCCGAGCGCCGTCGCGAGCGACTCCGCGATGCGCGCGCGCGCGGACTCGCGCGCCACGATGCGGTCGACCACCGCCTCGATCGTGTGCGCCTTCGTCTTCGCGAGCTTGATCTCGCTCGCGAGGTCGCGCAGCTCGCCGTCGACCCGCGCGCGCACGAAGCCCTTCTCCGCGAGCTCGGCCAGCTCCTGCTTGTGCTCGCCCTTGCGCTCTCGAATCACCGGCGCGAGCAACGTGACGCGCGCGCCGTCGCCGAGCGCGAGGATGCGCGCCGTCATCTGCTCCACGGTTTGGCTCGAGATCGGCTTCCCGCACGAGTGACAGTGCGCGACTCCCACGCGCGCGAACAACAAGCGCAGGTGATCGAGCAGCTCGGTCGCGGTGCCGACCGTCGAGCGCGGGCTGCGGCTCACCGTGGCCTGCTCGATCGCGATCGACGGCGAGAGCCCGCTGATCGACTCGACCTCCGGCCGCGCGAGCTGATCCAGGAATTGCCGCGCGTACGCGGAGAGCGACTCGACGTAGCGGCGCTGGCCCTCGGCGTAGAGCGTGTCGAACGCGAGCGAGGACTTGCCGCTGCCCGAGAGCCCCGTGATCACGACGAGCTTGTTGCGGGGAATGTCGACGTCGACGTCGCGGAGATTGTGGACCTTCGCGCCGCGAATCGAGATGGCGGCCGGCTCGCCGCGCGAGGCCGCTGAGGTCACCGGCGTCACCACTTCCGCCGCGCTCCGCGCAGAGATCAAGACTCGGGCGTTGCGCCCGCCGGCTGCGTGAACTCCTCGATGCTCGCGACCAAGCCCTTGCGTTCGATGTAGGTGTGCTCGCGAATCTCGGTGATGAACTTCTCGTACTCGCCGTCGAGCCGCTCGCCGTAGAGCTTATTCATGATCGCGCGCTGCGCGTCTTCGAACGCGACGGGCTTCACGTCGCGCGCCTCGACGAGCTGCACGAACACGCAGCCGAACGCCTCCTCGCTCACTTCGCTCAGTTGCCCGGGCGCGAGGGGGCGCACCGCCGCTTCGAGCCACGGCGCGAGCTTCGACTCGTGCACCCAGCCGAGCTCGGGATTCATCGTCGCGACGCCGTTCGCCACCTCGAGCAGGTCTTCCCCCGCGGCGACGCGCGCGCGCGCTGCGCGCACCGCGTCGCACGCCGCAACGCGCTGATCGGGAGCCGGCGGCGAGACGACGAAGCTGCGCGCGTGGAACTCGCGGCCGCTCTGGGGGCGACTCGCGAACTCGGCGTCGTAGATCTCCTTCACCTCTTCCGGCTTGATCTCGACGCGCGAGCCGATCACGCCGTTGACCACCTTCGAGTGCTCGATCTCGCCCCTGATGCGCTCGCGATACGCCGAGTACGGAAGGCCCTGCGCCTCCACGCTCGCGCGCAGCCGCTCCGGCGTGATGCCGTTGTCCGAAGCGATCTCCGCGATCGTGCCGTCGATCTCCTCGTCGGTCGCCTGCAGCTCCGCGCGCTTCACGACGATGCGCAGCAACGCCTTCTCGATCAGCCGCTCGAGCGCCTGCGCCTCGACCATGCGCAGGTCGCGCTCGCTCGCGCCCGCCGCCTTCGCGCGCGCGATGGTGGGCGCCGCCAGCTCGCGCACTTCGGACACGAGCACGATCTCCGCGCCGACCTGCGCCGCGATGCCTTCGAGCAACAGCGACGTCTCGGCGGCGGCGGCCTGCTCCTCCTCGATCAGGCCCTCGAGCGCGCCCTGGGCGAACGCGGGCGACGCGAGCGCGCAAACGGCGGCGAAGGCAGTGGGAACGACGACGCGGGAGAGCTGGGAGGTGCGCATGAGGGGGAGCACCTTAGCGCCGCGTTGCGCAAATCAGGCTTGGGGACGTTCTTGCTCGACTCGGCGCGCGGCTGGGGAGTTGAGCAAGACCAACTCCGAGTTACGCAATCCGCGGCCGCCACCCGAACCGCCGCAGGTCGATGCGCCCCCGCTCGTCGAACTCGATGCCCTCGCGTTCGAGCAGGACGCGCTGCACCCACTCGCCGCCGGGGTCGCTGCGCGGGCTGATCTCGCCGCGCGCGTTCACGACGCGCTGCCACGGGACGCGCGAGCCGCTCGGCAGCGAGGCCATCGCATAGCCGGCTTGGCGCGGCGCGCGCGGCAAGCCCGCGAGCTCGGCGAGCTGGCCGTACGTGACGACGTGCCCGCGCGGGATGCGCTTCGCCACGCGCCAGATGCGCTCGTACGTCGACTCGTCGCCCGCGGGATTTCTCTTCGGCTTCGCCGCGCGTTTCCGCTTCGCCGCCAAGCGGAGCTCAGTCCTCGCGCGCGACGGAACGCGAGCTCTTCTGCGCCATCGCGAAGAACTCCGCCAGCTTCGCGCGGCGCTCGGGCGGCAGGTACTGGAAGTTCGAGCCGCGGTCGGTGATCTCACAATAGTGGGGCGACACTTCGCGCTCGAGCTCCCGCGCGGGCGACATTGTGAGCCGGCGCAACGCCGCTTGCCTCACAAGTTTTGGGGACATCACACAAAACTCACGCGATCAGCCGCACGCAGCGAACCGCCCCAGTCCCGCGCATTCCCGGCACTTTCCGGCCATCCGCACAACTCAGAACCGTGTGAACTTCTTCACTCCAGGAGGCTCGCTTCCAGCCCGCCGCACCCGCGATTCCGCCGCGCCTTGCCCTCGCTCTGCCGCTCTACGAGCCCTGAAGCGAGCCGAGTCCGCGATGGCTCGCCACCCCGACGCCGCGAACGAGCGACTCCGAGAGCAACCCCTCACGCGCGAGTGATGCCCCTCCGCACGACCACCGCGCATTGACGCGCAGCAACCGAAGCCAGAACGACCTCGAAGTCGAACGCTCCGACCAGGCACGTCGGCCGAGGCCGCAAGCGAAGCGCGCAGCAAACCGCGGAGTCTGCGGAGCGGTTTGCGAAGTAAACAAGGAAGGGATGTTGCCCCTCTCCGCAACGAGCCGTGCACCTAACAACGCACGCTACCGATACCCGTCCACCACCGGCCTGCGCGGCAACATCCACCAGATCGCGTCGCACGCTTCGCGCAGCGAGTCGTCGAGCGTCATGTCCGCCGCCGCGAGCGAGGGCGCGAGCTGCGCAGGCTTGCTCGCGCCGATGATCGCGCTCGTGATGCCCGGCTGCGCGAGCACCCACGCGACCGCGACGCTCACGATGTCGACGCCGCGCGCGTCGCACTCCTTCTTGAGCCGCTCGACCGCCGCGAACTGCGCTTCCTGCCAGTAGCGGTGGCGGTACATCTTGCCCGCCGCGCCGAGCGTGAAGCGCCCGTGCTCTTCCGGTTCGGGCGCGAGCTTGTGCTTGCCCGAGAGAAAGCCGCCGGCGAGCGGGTTGTAGACGAGCACGCCGATGCCCTGCGAGATGCACAGCGGAATCAGCTCCGTCTCGATGTCGCGGTACAGCAAGTTGTATCGCGGCTGCACCGAGACGTAGCCCGCGGCGCCGAGCTCGCGCGCGGCCATCAGCGCTTCCGCGAGCCGCCACGCCGGGTAGTTCGAGGAGCCCACGTACCGCAGCTTGCCCGCGCGCACGAGATCTTCGAGCGCGCGCAGCGTCTCCTCGATCGGCACGTCGGCGTCGAAGAAGTGCGTCTGATAGAGGTCGATGCGATCCGTGCGCAGCCGGCGCAGGCTCGCGTCGCACGCCTTCAGGATGTGCTGGCGCGAGAGGCCGACGTCGTTCGCGCCGCGCCCCATCTGCCCGCGGCACTTCGTCGCGAGGATGATGCGGTCGCGGTTGCTCCGAAGCTGCATCCACTCGCCGATGATTTCTTCGGTGCGGCCGACCGTCTCGAGCGTGCCGCCGAGCGGATACACGTCGGCGGTGTCGAGGAAGTCGAGCCCGCCTTCGAGCGAGCGATCGAGGATCGCGAACGACGTATCGCGATCACTCTGCAAGCCGAACGTCATCGTGCCGAGGCAGAGCGGCGGCACGCGCAGGCCCGTGCGCCCGAGCTGGCGAGTCTTCATCGCGAGAACCTCCGTGGCGCACACGATGCCACGGCGCGCACCGGGGACGTGCGTGCACCAAGACGCGCACCGGGGACGTACGTGCTCTTCGTCGGCGATACCGTCGCGCGCTCTGTAGGAGCCACCGATGACAGCCGCACGCACGATCGAAACCGGTACCTCGCACCTGCTCGCGCGCGTCGAAGACCGCGTCGCGACGCTCACGCTGAATCGCCCCGAACGCCGGAACGCGTTCTCGACCGAGATGCTCGAAGGCCTCGGGCGCGCGCTCGAAGAGATCGAGCTCGCACGCGACGTCGGCTGTGTCGTGCTGACCGGCGCCGGCAGCGCCTTCAGCGCGGGCGGCGACGTGAAGGGGATGGACGAAGGCAACGCGCCCGGCGCGACGAGCGGCGCACGCGAGAACGTCGACGCGCGCATTCACGCAATGCGCCGACTGCAGCGCATCACCTCGGGACGGCTCTACACCCTCGCGAAGCCCGTGATCGCATCGCTGCCGGGCGCTGCCGCAGGCGGCGGTTTCTCGCTCGCGCTCGCGTGCGACCTGCGCATCGCCGCCGAGAACGCGCTGCTCGTCACTTCGTTCGCGCGCATCGGCTTCTCGGGCGACTGGGGCGGAACGTTCCTCGCAACGCAGATCGTCGGCAGCGCAAAGGCGCGCGAGCTCTACTACCTGAGCGACCGCATCGAAGCGCGCGAGGCGCTGCGGCTCGGGCTCGTCAACCGCGTCGTGCCCGCGAGCGAGCTGGGCGCGACGGTGCGCGAGCTGGCGCTGCGCATCGCGCACGGGCCGACCGTCGCGTACCGGCTGATGAAGGAGAACCTGAATCGCGCGGCCGACGGCGCCGGCATGCTCGAGTGCCTCGATCTCGAGGCGTCGAACCTCGTCGCGTCGAGCCTCACCGAAGATCACCGAGAGGCGACGCGCGCGTTCGTCGAGCGGCGCGAGCCCGTGTTCCGCGGGCACTGAGACTCGCTGCACTCTCGGCGCGATAGCGTCGGCACTCACCGAAAACGGAGGACTCACCATGTCCGCACGCACGATCGACACCGGCACGGATCACCTGCTCGCGAGCGTCGAGGATCGTGTCGCGACGATCACGCTGAACCGCCCCGAGCGCCGCAACGCGTTTTCCAGCGAGATGCTGAGCGGCCTTGCGCTCGCACTCGACGACGCCGAGCGCGCGAGCGATGTCGGCTGCGTCGTGATCACCGGCGCCGGCGGCGCGTTCTGCGCGGGCGGCGACGTGAAGGGCATGAACGAGCGCAACGCGGGCGGCGGCGAGGGCCCCGGCATCGACGCGCGCATCCACGCGCAGCGCCTCTCGCAGCGCGCGACTTCGGGCCGCATCTACACCATGCCCAAGCCCGTGATCGCTGCGCTGCCCGGCGCAGCCGCGGGAGCCGGCTTCGCGGTCGCGCTCGCGTGCGACCTGCGCGTCGCCGCCGACAACGCCGTGCTCGTCACCTCGTTCGCGCGCGTCGGCTTCTCGGGCGACTACGGCGGCACGTTTTTCTTGACGCAGCTCGTCGGCGCCTCGAAGGCGCGCGAGCTCTACTACCTGAGCGATCGCGTGACGGCGGACGAAGCGCTGCGCCTCGGCCTCGTGAACCGCGTGGTGCCCGCGAGCGAGCTCGCGAAGGCGACGCGCGAGCTCGCGCTTCGCCTCGCACAGGGGCCGACCGTCGCGTACCGCTACATGAAAGAGAACATCAACCGCGCCGCGAGCGGCGCGGACGTGATGGACTGCCTCGACCTCGAGGCCACCCACCACGTGCACACGGGGCTCACCGAAGATCACCGCGAGGCCGCGAAAGCGTTCGTGGAGAAGCGCGAGCCGAGCTTCAAGGGGCGCTGACAGGCAGGCCCGAGCCGCGGGGCGCCGCGGCTCAGATCTCGTGCGTCAGAGAGGCGCTCTGCGCCCGCGCGATTTCGTACGCCGGCCCGAGCATCACGCGCAGCAGTCGCTCGCTCGCGTAGAGGCGCTCGCCGGCGAGCATCGTCTCTCCGAACACGAGAATGCCGATGATGCGGTGCCGCTCGCGCGGCGCGCCGGGCAGCGCCAGATCGAGCCAGTACTCCTCGCCGAGTCCCTCCGCCGTCGCCCACTGATTCACGAGCTCGAAGCCGGCGATGTGCTGCTGAAACGAGCCGAAGAAGTGCTCGTAGTAAGTGCGCGCCGCAGCCTTGCCGCGGAAGGAGATGCCGAGCGTCGCAAGCTCGTAGACCGGATCGTGCTCGAGCGTCGCGAGCGTGGTCGCGAGATCGCCGCGCGCCTCGGCCT
Organism: Deltaproteobacteria bacterium; assembly: GCA_016875395.1. NCBI lineage: Bacteria > Pseudomonadati > Myxococcota > Myxococcia > Deltaproteobacteria bacterium. The sequence continues at coordinate 16,006 of VGRF01000007.1, forward strand.
CCGCGTGCGCCTTCGCCACCGCCACGAGCGCCTCGTGATCCGCGCGCATCGCATCGCCTCCCGCACAGCCGCGCATCCTAAGGCAGCGCCATTCCCTCGCGCGGAAGTGCACGCCCGCGCGAGTGCGCTGACTTAGGCTGCGCGGCCCGAAGAGGAGCTCTCATGTCCGCCCTGCCCGCCCCCGTGCTGCAGCTCGTCGACGCCGCGATCGTGCGCTCGCCTTACGGCAAGCTGCTCGGCCTCGAGCTCGTCGCTGCCGAGCCCGATCGTGTGCGCGTGAAGCTGCCCTACCGCGTGGACGTGACGACGCTCGGCGACACGGTGCACGGCGGCGCGATCTCGGGCCTCGTCGACTCCGCCGCGACCGCCGCGTTCTGGGCGCATCCCGGCGCTTCACCCGGCGCGCGCGGCACCACGATCGGCTTCAGCATCAACTTCGTGTCCGCGGGGCGCGGGCAGGATCTCGTCGCCGACGCGCGCGTGCGGCGGCGCGGCAAGGAGATCTGCACGGGCGAAGTGAGCGTGACGGACGCCGCGGGCCGCGAGGTCGCGGTGGCGCTGGTCACTTACAAGATGTCGCTCGGGGGCTGATTCGAGCGAGCCGCGCCTGCGTGCGTCGCGACGACGGCACGCCACGTCTTCGCGAGCTCGCCGACGAGCCCGTCGAACGCTTCCGATTCGGCCTCGATGCGCTTCGCGTCGAGCTGCCGCGCCAGCGGGACCCCTCGCTTGCATCTCCGGAACGACTCCGACACGCGCAGAACGCCGAACCCCCGCGCGTACTCATCGACCACGTGCGAGCGAGAGTCCGCGCCTGCCGCGGGGCTTCGCTGAAGACAGCGCGGCGCGCTTTCTCCCGTCTCGCCCTTGAAGCGGGGCGTCGTCGCAGGGCGGGGTGAGACATTTCGGCCCGGCCGAAATGTCTCACTGGCGGCACCGCCCGCCGGCAGGCCGGGCGCCACGCTTGAACGTGCCGAGCACGTTCCCTAGCGATGCTTTTGCACGCCTTTTACAGGGAGGGCTCCGCATGGCGAACACACACTCGCTGCGCGCGATCGTCACCGGCGCAAGCCGCGGCGTCGGGCGCGGAATCGCGGAGGCGCTCGCTGAGGCGGGCGCGCGAGTCGTGTTGGCCCGGCGCGACGAAGCGGCGCTCGCGGAGACGGCGGCGTCCGTAACAACTCTCGGTGGCGCCGCGCTCGCGGTGCCGTGCGACCTCAGCGACGACGCGCAGACCGAGGCGCTGTTCGCGCGCGGACTCGCGTGGCTCGGTGGCCTCGACGTGCTCGTGAACAGCGCGTGGGGCGGTTACGAGCGCATGGCGGAGAACGGCGAGTTCACCTGGCCGAAGCCGTTCTGGGAGCAGCCGCTCTGGCGCTGGGACGCGATGCTCGGCGCGGGCGTGCGCGCCGCGTACCACGCCTCGCAGCTCGCGGCCCGCGCGATGCTCGCGCAGCGCCGCGGCCTGATCGTGAACGTCTCGTTCTGGGCCGCGCAGAAACACATCGCGAACGTCGCCTACGGCGTCTCGAAGGCGGGGACGGACAAGCTCAGCGCCGATTGCGCGCACGAGCTGCGCCCGCACGGCATCGCGGTGGTGTCGCTCTACCCGGGCCTGGTGCGCACGGAGAAGGTGATGGAGTCCGCGGCGTTCCTCGATCTCTCGAACAGCGAGTCGCCGCGCTTCACCGGGCGTGCGGTCGTGGCGCTCGCGCGCGACGGCGAGTTGTTACGGCGAAGCGGTGAGACGCTCGTCGCCGCCGCGCTCGCGCGCGAGTACGGCTTCACGGACGTGGATGGGAAGCAGCCGCGGGCGCTCTCGCTCGAGGAAACGTGAGGCTCACTCCTCGGATGCGTTCTTCTCGATGTCCCGCATGAGATCTTCGAAGCCCTGCCCGAGACCGAGCATGGCTTCGAGGGTGTCGAGCTCCTGCATCTTCACGAACCAGCGTCCGGCAATCCGCACGGTCGTGACGACTTCCACCACACCTTCCTGATGAGCCACGTCGTCCTCCGTTTCCGAGCGCACGACGACGTGAGCAATCCGATCACCCTCGGCAACCGAGCCGAGTACGATCGCGTTGAGCCGCCGGCCCCCCGGCATGGGCTGGAAAGCTCGGCCGTAGAGAGTCCTCGGGTCCAGCGTGCGCGCTTCCTCGCCGCTGAGACCTCCGAGCCGGAGTGGATCGCCTGGCCCGTCTCCGAGTGCGCGGAGGACCAAGTCCTTGTACTTCGCGAGGCTCTCGTCGTCATAGAACAGGGCGGCGGCACCGGGGTCCTCCGCAACCGCGTCGATGTATCGCTTCACGACGCGCTCGGGCGACTCAACCTCGGCGAGCACAGAGCCCGGAAGAGCAACGAGGATCATCGCGAAGACCCAGCTGCGCATTCGCCTCTCTCCGTTTCGCGATGCCGAAGTCCTCGGCGACTGCGCACTGTGCGCCATCCTCAGTCGAACAACCCGCCGAGGCTCGTCACGCCCCCCACTCCCTGATTGTTCTCGAAGAAATCGAGGTCGATCGACACCGCGGCGCAGAAGATCGTCGCGCGCTCTTCGAGGCTCCACGTCGCGCGCGAGAGATCGACGCCGAACGTGTCGGCGTCCATGAACACTTCGCGCAGCATGCCGCCCCACTTCTTGCCGATCGTCGCCTCGCGTCCGTCGTCGGCGCGCAGCGGGAACGTCCAGATGCGCCAGAACGGGCTCGACACGCGCGCGAAGGTGCGGCCGAACTTGTCGCGCAGGTCGTACTTGCGGCGCAGGATCCCGAAGCGGCGGTGGATGCTGCCGAGCTTCACGCCGCTGCCGTCGGCGACATCGAGATCGGAGAAGAACCAGAAGAACTCGCGGCTGAGCCGTAACAACACGGCGCCCGCGCGGTCGCACACGATGGCTTCGAGCGGGCGATGCGAGCGCAGGAACCAGCGCCAGAAGATGCGCGTCCAGCCGCCCTGCTCCTCCGCGAGCGTGCCCAGCTCTTCGCCGCCCGCGCCGCGAATCGCGTACTGATTGCGCGTCTCGAAGTCGATCAGGATCTCGACCCACTCCTTGCGCTGCTTCAGCGAGAGCTGCGGCTGCGTCGCGATGAAGCTCGAGGCGAGTGCGGTCATGCGCGGCTCCTCCGGGCGTGAGCCGTCATGCCCACGCGCGCGGGATCAGGTTCTTCTCGCGCGCCTCGCGCTCGAGGCTCTCGCGGAAGTCGGGGTGCGCGATGCCGATCAGCGCCTTTGCGCGCTCGGGCACGGACTTGCCCTTGAGGTTCACCATGCCGTACTCGGTCACGACGTACATCGTGTCGGTGCGCGGCGTCGTCACGATGTTGCCGGGCGTCAGCGTCGTGACGATGCGGCTATCGCGCTTGCCGCCCCGCTCGTACACCGAGGACAAGCAGATGAACGACTTGCCGCGCTTCGACTGATACGCGCCGCGCACGAACTGCAGCTGGCCGCCGGTGCCCGAGATGTGGCGGTGCCCGCTCGACTCGCTCGCGGCTTGGCCCTGTAGGTCGATCTGCGTGGTGTTGTTGATGGACACGACGCGCTCGTTGCGCGCGATGTTGTCGGGCAGGTTCGTGTAGTCGACCGGATAGCTCTGCGCGCCGGGGTTCTGGTGGATGAACTCGTAGAGCCGCGGCGAGCCGAGCGCGAACGTGAACACCATCTGTCCGCGGTTCATCTGCTTGCGCGAGTTGGTGATCAGGCCCGCTTCGTAGAGCTCGATCATGCCGTCGACGAGCATCTCGGTGTGCACGCCGAGCTCTTTCGCGCCGGCGTCCTTCAGCATGCTGCACACCGCGTTCGGCATGCCGCCGATGCCGATCTGCAGGCACGACCCGTCCTCGATCTCCGCGGCGATCAGGCGCGCGACGGTCTTGTCGACCTCGGTCGGCGGCGCTGCGGGCAGCACCGGCGTGGGCGCGCCGTCGCCGTCGATCACGAAGTCGACCTCGCTCGCGTGCACGCCCTCCTCGCAGCCGAGCACGCGCGGAAACGACGGGTTCACCTCGATCACGATCTTCTTCGCGCGCTCGGTCATCGCCTTCAGGTACGTCACCGCGGCGCTGAAGTTGAAGTAGCCGTGCTCGTCCATCGGCGGGGTCTGGATCACCGCGACGTCGACGCGCTCGATGAAGCGGCGATAGAAGTCGGGCGACTCGCCGAAGTTCATCGGGATGTAGTGCGTGCGGCCCGCATCGTGCGCCTTGCGATCCGCGCCTGAGAAGTGCCAGGCGAGCATGTGGAAGCTCTCGCCCCGAGGATCCGCTTCGAGCACCGCGCGCGGCTTCAACGCGAGGCCGGCGCGAATCTTCACGCCTCGCAGCTCCTTCGCGCGAGCCGCGAGCGCGCGGTCGAACACGACGGGCTGCGCCCCGTTGATCGCGTAGTCGACCCAGTCGCCGGACTGCACCAACGCAGCGGCCTCTTCGGCGGAGATTTTCGGCGGAGACGAGACAGGCACGGAGGCGACTCCTTTGGCGGGAGGCGCTCAGCTTCGAGGAAAGAGCGGCAGCTTCGCCAGGGTGTCTCCGTAGATCGTCACGATCGCGAGCACAGCCACGAACCAGACGGCGATCGGCATCCACCCATCGCGCTCGTGTAGCCCATGGTGGTTGGACAGGTGGTCCGCGAGCGGCTCGACGAGCGTCTTTCCCATCGCGAACAAGAGCACCGCAAACGGATAGACCCAAGGCGCACCCACCACGAAGCCGTTCCCCCGGCGACCGGGGACGTACACGTGGCCTTCGAGCAGCCCCCACCATGCGAGGGTCAGAAACAACAAGCTGCCGAGCAGCCCGAGGATCGCCTCGAACGCAGATCCCAAGTACGACCGCTTCGCCCTCCGCTCGCGGCGCTCGAGCCTCCAGCGCAGCAGCCTGCCCGGCACGTACCCCGGCTCGCGCGACGGCATCGCGTCAGCGCAGCGGCGCGAGACGCAGCGCGTCCTCGGGACACGCCTCGACGCAGAGATTGCACGCGTGGCAGTCGCTCGGCTTCACCACGAACGCCTGCTTGTAGCCGTGCGCCCAGCCCTTCATGCGCCCGAGCAGCGAGAGCTGACCGCGCTTCGCGGGGTCGAGCACAGCGATCTCGAACACGCCGTAGGGGCAGACGCGCAGGCAGTCGGCCTTGCCCTCGCACTTGTTACGGTCGACGACGGGCGCAACGCGGCCCGGTTCGCCGCGGCACGCCTCGCTCATGCGCCGAGGAGCTCGGGCGCGATCTTCGCTTGATCTAGGTACCTCGCGAACGGATCGCGCGCGGCGTCGGTCTGCCACTCGTACTCGGTGATCGCCGCGATCTGCTCCGCCGCGGCGCGGCCCCACAGGCGCGCGATCACGGCGAGCGACATGTCGGTGCCCGCCGAGACGCCCGACGACGTGACGTATGCGCCGTCTTCCACCCAGCGCGCCTCCTTCACCCAATTCGTCTTCGGGCCTGCGGCCGCGATCGCCGAGAAGAACTGCTTGTTCGTCGTCGCGCTCTTGCCGTCGAGCAGCCCGGCCGCGGCGTAGAGCGCGGAGCCCGAGCACACCGACATCGCGACCTCGCACTGCGGCGCGCGCGTGCGGAGAAAGTCGAGCAGCGCGGTGTTCTTCAGCTGCGGGAAGGTCCCGATGCCGCCGGGCACGAGCAGCAGGTCGCAGGCCGGCGCGTCCGCGTACGAGAACTCCGCGTGGGTGCTCGGACCGGGCGTCGAGCGCACGGGCCCTGCCTGATCCGCGATCGTGACTATGCGCAGCGCCTCGCCGAGGCAGCCGAACATCTCGAGCGGGCCGTAGAGGTCGAGCAGCTCGAACTGCGGGTAGAGAACGGCGCCGAGCGTGCGAGTGCGTTGCGTCACCTGATAACTCCTTCGTGCGCGCGAGAGCGGCGACTCTAACCCGTGTGCTCGCGTCGTCCCGTTCTCCAGAAGGGAATCGCCGCCGCTGCGCACGCGGCGGCCAGCGCGAGGCTCGCGCGCGCGTACTCCGCGTCGGGATTGAGCACGCTCCAGATCACGTGTGAGAGCGCGACGTACGCGAGGTAGAGGCCCGTCGCGCGCGGCGCCCACGCGCGCTGCGTCCACCACGCCCACGCGCCGGCTGCGAGCAGCGCCCAGTGCAGCGGCGCGCTGATCCGCGCCGCGCGCCCGCGCAGCGCAACGCCGAACCACACCTCGGTGTCGCGCACTTCGGGCAGCGTGAGATCGCGCGCGGCGATGTAGAGCGCGGATGCAGCGAACAGCGCGGACATCGCGAGCGCGAGCCGCGAGCGGGGCGCGGCGTTCACTTCGCCTTCGGCGCGCTGAGCTGATGCGGCGTATCGACGACGATCTGCGGCTTCCCGCGATACGAGGAGATTCGCCCGCTCACGCAGATCGTCTTTCCTTCGTGCGACTCCGGCGGCGGCGTGAACTTTGCGCGGTGCTTTCCCCAAACGACCGCGGTGAAGGCGTGATTCGGGTACGCGCCGCCGAAGTTGAGAAACGTCGGCTCGCCCCGAACGTCAGGGCGATACGACGCGTCGCTCACGACGCCGCACACGGTCGCCGCTTCGCCCACGTGCGCCGCAGCCTGCGCGGGTGTGAGCTCCTTCGCCGAGGCGAGCGCCGCGGCGAGCAGCACCGCGATCGTTAGGGCGGCCGTGCGTCTCCCGAGCGCGCGCATCAGTCCGCTCGGGCCGGCTTGAACACGCGCTTCGTGCTCGCCGGAAACTTCGCGAGCTTCGCGGCCGAGCGAATTGGCCGGCGCACGAGCTCGCCGCCGCAGTTCGGGCAGGCGCCGCCGAGCTTCGCGTCCGCACAGTCGCTGCAGAACGTGCACTCGAAGCTGCAGATGCGCGCGTCACGCGACTCCGGCGGAAGATCGCGATCGCAGCGTTCGCAGCCGGGCCGAAGCTCGAGCATGGCGTGCCCCTCCTCGCGCGAAGCTACTCGCCTCGGCGCCGCGCGATCAGAGTCGCGACCGCTCCGGAGGCGAAGCCGATGACGAGGACGCGAGGCGAGTAGAGAAAGAAAGCGAGCCCGAGCACCTCCACGGCGCTGCCGCCGAGTAGCCACAGCGCGAGCGGCACCCACGCCACGAAGCCGAGTGCGGCCCCGAGCAGGCCCGCGACGAATGGGCGCTTGCCGCGCGCGCGGCGCAGCGCGAGCACGCTGCCGGCGATCGTGAGCAGCGCGAACCAGAGCTCGGTCTGCGCGACCTGGCGCGTGGTGCGCCCGCCGCCGCCGCCGGGTCCGAACGCGAGCGCCGCGATCGGCAGCGCGAGCAAGAGCGCGACGACTGCGACTTGCCGCGCGCTCATGGATTGGCGCGCAGGCGCAGGGCGAGCTTCGCGACGCGCGCCCCTAACAGCTCGCCGGTGCGCAAATCGGCCGCGACGACGCCGGGCGGATTCGTCCCGTAGTCGGCCTGCCCCGCCGCGCCCATGTACACGCTCAGCCGATTCGGCGCGCTCGGGTCGCGCGTCGTCTCCTCCACCCCCACCCAGATCATGCCGAGCTGCATCGCGGTCACGGCGATCGACGTGAGCGTGTTCAGCTTGTCGCCGCTCGGCGTCGCCGACACGGTGAATGCGGCAGCGAGCTTGTTCGCCCACGCGCGCGTGACCCAGCGCGAGACGGTCGCGTCGAGAAACGCCTTCAGCTGCGCCGATGGCCCGCCCATGAACGTGGGCGAGCCGAAGATGATCGCGTCGGCGGCGTCGAGCTGCGCAAACAGGGCGTTGTTGCTGAAGCGCCCCTCGCGAATGTCGTCGCCCACGATCGCGTGGAGCGAAGCGCGCGCGCCCGCGACGCCGCCCGCGCCCACGTGCACCGCCTGCGCGAGGCGCTTGGTGGTGCCGGTGGTCGAGTGATAGACGACCGCGATCTCCGTCATCGCGCGCTCACTTCTTCTCGGCGCTCTCGCCGTTCGCCTTCGCGAACACTCTCATCAGCGCGCGGTGCACGATGCGCGCCGTGTCGGGGCCGGCGGACACGATCTCGCCGTAGCTCCGCTCGCTGTTCCCGTAGATCCACGGCGCCTCCGCGTCCCACTCGCTGCGCGGGATGATGTACCCGAGCGCGTCGTTCGCGAGGTTCACCATCATGTTCACGCGCCCGCGCATCGCGCTGCGCAGCGGCGGCGTCTCGACCGGCGCGACCTCGTAGTCAGCGCCCGGCGGATTCTCGATGCCGCCGATCGCGATCTCGGGGTAGAGCTCGCCGGGAATGCACGCGATCCAGAGCTCGCCAACGCGCACGAGCGCGACCTCGCTGTCGGTGTCGAAGCCCCAGCGCAGGTCGACGTCGCGATCGAGCACGCCGAGCGAACCCGCCAACACGAGCGGCCAGTTCGAGACGGGCACGTCGATGTCGCGCTTCACCACCGACACGCGCGGAGCTGCCAGGCGCGCGAACTCGCCCGACGCGCGCGCCTCGAGCACGGCCTCCGCGATCTGGTAGCCCTGCGCGCGCGCCTTCTCCTGCGACGGCTTCGCGATCAAGTCGCCCGTGCGCGGATCCATCACGCCGGTCTTCGGCGTGGTGGTGATGAGGCCGCCGATGTTGCCCGTGAGCCAGAGCGTGGTGCCGCCGAGGCCGGGCTTGTAGAGCGAGCCGTCGTAGGCGAGCCCGCGATCGAGCCCGCGGCGCGCCCAGCCCGCGACGTCGGCGGTCAGCTCGAAGTTGCGATCCCACAACAACTCGACGTGGTTGCCGAAGTTGAGCAGCGTGCCGAGCACGTCGCCGCCGCCCGCGCGCGTCACGATCGCGACGCGCAGGCCGTCGTCGATCACTTCGGGCTTGCGCGTGTCGATCGTCGCGATCGCACGGTCGCGACCGCGAATCTCGGCGACCTCGATGTCCGCGGGCTCGAGCCGCCGCACCGCCTGCGCGAGCGCGGTGCCCATCTGCTTGCGCAGGAACTTCAGGTAGCCGTCGGGCACGCCATTGCGCAGTCGCGAGCGCCCCCAGATGCCCTGCGTGTCCGGGCCCTGATGGTTGTGCGTCGCGTGCACGAGCAGGTAGTCGAGCCCGAGCTCCTCGGCGTAGACGTCGCGCACCTTCTCCACGAACGAGTGCGAGAGCCCGACCACGTCCGCCGCCACGATCCCGACCCGCGTCGCGCCGTCGTCGAACACGACCGCGACCGCTTCGAGCTCGTCCGCAACGCCCGCCGCGGGCCGCGGACTCTGGAAGCCCGCCATGTAGATCGCGTCGAACTCGCCGTTGCCGTTCAGGTCCTGATAAGTGTCGACGTCTTCGTCGTACTTGCCGTTGCCGTCGACGTCGGTCCACGTGTCGAGCACCCGCGGCGTGATGGGCGCGCTGCCGAAGCCGGCGCGCAAGCTGGGCTCTGCGGCCGGCACGAGCGCGTTCGCGAGAAGTGCGCAGGCGAAGGCGAGGAACGCTCGCGTCGCTCGGCCGAACAGCGTCAGATGAGCACCGCAGCGCGCCGCACGTTCACCGGAATCGCGCTCTGCCGCGCCATCCCCGTGATCGGGTCGAAGTCCACCTCGTTCGAGATCAGCGCGTTGGTCGACGCGCCGATCTCGCGCACTTCCTTCGGGTTCGCAGCGGGGTCGCCCCACGCGTGCGCCATCGAGACGACGCCGGGCATCACATCTTCCGCGGCTTCGGCGACGCCGTAGATCATCGCGTGGGCGGACTCGATCTCGAGCACGTCGCCCGAGCGCACGCCCAACTCCTCGAGGTCGTGCGGGTGCATGAACGCGGGGTTGGTGGTGCCGCGCGCGCGGCTGTCGGGCAGATCGCGGCCCGAGGAGTTGTAGACCTGACGCATGCGGCGGCTGATGAGCCGGTGCGAGAACGGCTCGACGAGCGACTCGCGGCGAACTGTTGCGAGCTCCTCGATCACTCCTTCGGGCGTCATCTCGAAGCGCTTGTCGCAGCTCGCATCCGCAGGCTCCACGAACTGCTCCACCTGCGCGTACACCATGCCGCCGCGGTTGTTACGGACTTCGCGGAACGGGATGCGCCCGCCGGCGAGCATGCAATCGAGCACGTCCTCCTTGCTCGGCTTGCGGTCGAGCGGAAGCTCGCCGCCCGCAAGGCGAATCGGCGTCCCGAGGCGCGCGGCGAGCTCCCAGTAGAGCTCCCACTCCTCGATCAGCTCGGAGCCTGCGGGGCCGTCCACGACCGCGGGCGTGTACTGCGTGTAGGGTGCCTCGTACCAGGCGTCGCAGAGGACCGGCACGTCGGCGCGCTCGAGGCACATCTTGCCGGGCAGCACGTAGTCGGCGTGCTTCGCGGTCGCGGCGCGCTTGATGTCGACGCACACGAGCAGCTCGAGCGCATCGATCGCCTTCATCGACTTCTGCTGATCGGGCCACGCGACGAGCGGATTACCGCCGACCGCGAACAGCGCCTTCACCTGGCCTTCGCCTTCGAGCACGATCTCGTCGCTGAGCGCCGCGCTCGGCATCTCGCCGATGATCTCGCCGAGGTTTCGCACGCGGCTGCGCGGGCCGTGGCCGAACATCGGGAACGGGCCCGTCGGCTGCGCCTTCTTCGGCGTCACGGGCGTGAGGACGCCGGGGTTCGGGACCTTCTCGCCCGCGCGATTCACGCGACCGCAGATCAGGTTCAGCGCGAGCACGAGATGCTCGGTGAGCGTCGGATGCGGCGACATGTCGGGGCCCGTGCCCGTCACGGCGACGCCGCGCTTCGCGCGCGCGAACGTGCGCGCGGCATCGAGGATCTGCTGCTGCGGCAGCCGCGTGCGCTGTGACACGTAGGCGAGGTCGTACTCACTCACCGCGCGGTGCAGCTTGTCGAGGCCGTTCATCCACTGCGCGCAGAACGCTCGGTCGTGCAGCTGCTCGTCGAGGATCACGCGGATCAGGCCGGCGAGGAACGTCGGGTCTTCGCCGGGGCGAATCTGCAGGAAGAGATCTGCGCGGCGCGCCATGTCGGTGCGGCGCGGATCGACCACGATCAGCTTCATGCCGCGCGCCTTCGCGTCGCGCAGCTCCTTCACCGGATTCCACGGCGGCGTGCCGCCGAACGGCGTGAACTGCGACACGATGGGGTTGTTGCCGATGTGCATCACGACATCGCTCTCGTGGAAGCCGTGCATGCCCGCGCTCCACGCGCCCGCGCGCGACGCGGCGATCGCCTTGCTCGGCTGATCGATCGTGACGCTCGTGTAGTACGACTCGCTGCCGAAGCCCTTGTGCCACGCCTTCGAGACCGCGAGCGCCGCCGAGTTCATGAACGCGTAGGTGCCGCAGTAGCTCGCGATCGCGCGCTTGCCGTGCTTCGCCGCGATCGCCTTCACGCGCGCGGCGATCTCGTCCAGCGCCTGCGCGAGCGGGATCTCCTCGTACGTGCCATCGGGCATGCGCTTCAGCGGGCGCGTGACGCGCTCGGGGTGCGCGTGCGCCTCGGGCAGCTGGCGACCCTTGATGCACGAGTAGCCGCCGTAGATCGGGTCGCTCGCGTCGCCGCGCACCGCGACGGCGCGGCCGTTCTCGATGTCGACCTCGAACGCGCAGTAGTTATGGCAGAAACGGCAGTAGGTCTTCTCGGTCGTGACGGCCATGTGGCGCTCCTCGGCGGTGCGGATCGCGAGACGGCGGAGTCTACGACGGGGTGCGGCGCCGCTGCGATGTGATTTCGCGCGCGGCACACTCGGGCGCTGCGAAGGAGCTCCACATGGCCGCGCCCGCGTTCGACTTCCTCGACCCCGAGACTTCCGGCAAGCCCTACGAGGCGTACGCGCGGCTGCGCGAGGAGGCGCCGGTCTACCGCGATCCGCGCACGGGGTTCTTCCTGATCACGCGCTACGACGACGTGCGCAGCGTGCTCCTCGACACCGAGACGTACAGCAACGCGCGCTGGCAGACGGACGCGAAGACGCAGGTGCTCGGCGATCGCCAGAAGCGCATGCGCGATCTCTACAAGGAGAAGGGCTGGCTGCCGGCGCCTTCGCTCGCGGGCTACGACGACCCGCGCCATCGCGAGATCCGCGAGGTGTTCACGAAGGCGTTTCGCGCGGGGCGCATCAAGCAGCTCGACCCGTTCGTGGAGAGCACGGCACGCGAGCTGGTGGATGCGTTCGCGAAGAACGGCTCCTGCGAGGTCGTGCGCGAGCTCGCGGTGCCGCTGCCGCTGATCGTGATCGGGCAGCAGATGGGCGTACCGAAGAGCGACATCTGGCAGATCAAGGCGTGGACCGACGCCTGGATTCAGCGCCTCGGCATGATGCAGACCGAGGAGGAAGAACGCTGGAGCGTGCTGCAGGAGATCGACGCGCAGCACTACTTCCAGAAGATCTACGAGCGGCTGCGCGCGCAGCCCGACGACACCGTGCTCTCCGATCTCATCAACACGCCGATGGGCGAGCGCCCGCTGAACGACAACGAGCTGCACTCGCACATGATGGCCGACACGTTCGTGGGCGGGAGCGAGACGACGACGAACGCGCTCTCGGGCGGCGTGTGGTTGTTATGCCAGTTCCCCGAGCAGTACGCGAAGCTGAAGGCCGACCCCGACAAGTACCTGCGCACGTTCATCGAGGAAGTGCTGCGGCTCGAGTCGCCGGTGCAGGGGCTGTTCCGCGTGGTGGCGAAGGACACCGAGCTGCGCGGCGTGAAGATTCCGAAGGGCGCGACGGTGAACGTGCGCTACGCGGCGGCGAACCGGGATCCGGAGCAGTTCGCGAACCACGACACGCTCGATCTCGAGCGCAAGAACGCCGCGACGCACCTCGCGTTCGGCACGGGCACGCACCACTGCCTCGGTGCGCCGCTCGCGCGCCGCGAGCTGCACTGGGGCTTTGCCGCGCTGCTCGAGCGCACGGACGAGATTCGGCTCGACGCGGCGAAGAACGACTTCGCGATCGCGCCGAACTACTGCCTGCGCGCGCTGAAGCAGCTGCACATCACGTTCGCGCCTCGCTGAGTCAAGGCGACGCGTCGGGCGCAGGTGCCGGTGGCGCGGGCTCCGCGGGTGGACCGGCGCCGACGTCGGGCATCAGAGCCTCGAACACGCTCGCAGCGGGCGATTCGTCCGTGACAACTGGCGCACTCGCGTCGCCGGTGGCGCTCGCATCGCCGGCGGCGATGGCGGCCGCGTCGACCTCGGGCTCCTTCGGCTTGTACGGCGAAGGCACGAACTTCGCGCGTCGCAGCTCGCGGTCGCCGGCCACCGGCACCCAGCCCGGGTACTGCACGGGGCTGATCACGCGCGCGCCGGTCTCGGGATCGACGCCGGCCCACGCGAGGCCGGGCGGCTCGCGGAAGTCGCTCGCCGGCTCCTCGCGCAGCACGGCCTCCATGAACGCGGTCCAGATCGGCAGCGCTGCGCCCGAGCCGGTTTGATCGCGCGCCATCGGCGTGCGGTCGTCGTTGCCCACCCAAACGCCGGCGACGACCTGCGGCGTGAAGCCGATGAACCATGCGTCGCGGTTGTCGTTCGTGGAGCCGGTCTTGCCTGCCAGGTTCTCGCCGAGCTTCGCGGCCGCGTGCGCGGTGCCGTACCACGCGCGCACCGTCTCGTGCAGCAAGTAGGTCGTCAGGTACGCGTCGACCTCGCTGATGCGCCCCGCGGCCTTCGCCTCGGGCAGCTCGGCGCTGCGCAGGCTCTCGCGCAGCACGTCGCCGTTCGCGTCGCGCACGCGCAGCACGAAGCGCGGATCGCGCTGCTTCCCGCCGCGCGCGAAGGTGCTGTAAGCGCTCGTGATCTCGAGCAGCGTGACTTCGTTCGTGCCGAGCGCGATGCCGAGGTCGCGGCCGAGCGGCGAGCGGATGCCGGCGCGCCGCGCGAAGTCGATCGTCGCGTCGATGCCGACTTCGTCGACGAGCCGGATCGTGGCGTTGTTGAGCGAGCGCGCGATCGCCTCGCTCATGATCACCGGGCCATTGAAGCGGTTCGTGTAGTTCTTGGGGCGCCAGAGCTTGCCCGTCGCCTTGTCGCGGTGTTCGTACTGGTAGTCGTAGAGCGTGACGTTGGGCGGGAAACCCGCTTCGAGCGCGGCGCCGTAACAAAACGGCTTGAACGCGGAGCCGGGCTGGCGGCGCGCTTGTACCGCGCGGTTGAAGCGGCTCGTCGCGAAGTCGCGGCCGCCGACCATCGCGAGCACGTCGCCGGTGCGCGCGTCGATGGCGAGCAGCGCGCCCTCGGGAGCCACCTCCTTGCCGGCGCGCTTCGCGCGCAGCTCCGCCGCCGCGAGGCCCTTCTCGACGGCGGCGAGCGCGGCGCGCTGCGTGCGCAGGTTCAGCGTCGTCTCGATGCGCAGGCCGCCCCTCAGCACGGTCTCGGCGCCGAGCTCGTCGAAGAGCTGCTGGCGCACCTCCTCGACGAAGTACGCGGCGTCGGCGTAAGCCGCAGGAGCGGGCGGGGGCGGCAGAACGACGGGCTTGTCTGCGAGCGCTGCGTGCGCAACCGCTGCATCGATGCGCCCCGTGTCGCGCATGCGCGCGATCACGAGCTTGCGTCCGGCCTCGGCGGCGTCGGGGTTCGCGTGCGGCGAGAAGCGCGAAGGCGCCTTCGGCAGCGCCGCGAGCTGCGCCGCCTCCGAGACGCTCAGCTGCGCGAGCGGCTTCCCGTAATAAGTCCGCGCGGCTTCCGCCACGCCATAGGCGCCGCTGCCCAGGTAGATCTGATTCAGGTAGAGCTCGAGAATCTCGTCCTTCTCGAGCGCCCACTCGAAGCGCCCCGCGAGCGCGACGTCTTGCAGCTTGCGCACGAAGCTGCGATCCGACGTGAGGAAGAGGTTCTTCGCGAGCTGCTGCGTGATCGTGCTGCCGCCCTGCACGACGCGGCGCTCGCGCAGGTTCGCGAGCGTCGCGCGCCCCATGGCGAAGGGATCGAAGCCGGGGTGGCTGTAGAAGGAATCGTCCTCAGCAGCGAGGAACGCGTCCTGCACGACTCGCGGCACTTCGCGCAGCGCGACGAGCTGCCGGCGCTCCTCGACGAACGTGCCGATGGGTTTTCCGTGGCGATCGAGCACGACGCTCGGCAGCGGCGGCCGGTAGGCCGCGAGCCCGTCGATGCTCGGGAGCGAAAGCCAGAAAGCGACGAAGCTGACCAACGCAATCGCGGCGAGCGAGAGCGCGAGCCAGTGACGGCGGGAGAGTTGGTCGAGTTGGGGCGGCATCGACAGGGGAGGTGAGTGGCCGACACCGTATGGGAAGTGCGGCCCTTCGCCCGTCAAGGTGCGCGAATGCGAATAGCTGAGGGCGGCTAGCGGCGAGCGGCGCACCGCCGCGCGCGGCCAGGCGGAGTCTTCTGGGCCGAGCGGAGATCGAAAGACCTCGCGGGCGCACCCCGGATGACCGTGCGTTCAGCTACTTCGGCGCCATCTCCTTCGCGACCTGCGCGAGCGTCTGCTCCACCGCCGTGACGAGCCCCGCTGCGCGCGGGTAGCCCGCGTAGTTCGCGACCGTGATGACGACCTCGCGCACCTGCGCCGGCGTCAGCTCGCCATTCTTCACCGCAGCGCGCGCCTGAATCTGAAACGTGTCGCGCTCGCCCAGCGCCGCGATGATGCCCATCAGCACGAGCCGCCGATCGCGGATGCTGAGGATCTCCTCTCGCGACCACACCTCGGCGAAGAGCTGCTCGAGCATCAAGTCGCTGAACGGCATCACGCCGGCCGGCGGCGTGACCACGTCGCCGGCGTAGACCTTCTTCATCATCGCGACGCCGCGCTCGCGGCGGGTGGAGTCGGACATGGGGGGCTCCTCGAAGGGAGCGCACGCTAACTCGGCGTCAGCGCCGCGCGACGATCTCCGCCGCGCGCTCCACCTCGGCGAGCTCCGCCGTCGCGGGCACGAGGAAGCACTCCTCGCAGCCCGCGGCTTCGAGATTGCCCAGCGCCTCGCGCACCGCGTCAGGCGTCGAGCGCGTGACCATCTTCGCCATCGCGCGCCCGGCGGCTTCGCCGAACACGCGCGTGTAGTCGAACACGTACTGACTGAGCTTCGCTTGCGCGTCTCCGCTCGCGAGCGAGAGCCAGAAGCCCCCGATGCGGCGCGGCGCGGTCGTGCGCTTCGCTTCGCCCCAAGCCGCGTCGGCCATCTGCAAGAAGCGCGCGATCTCGTGCTTCTCGCCGTTGCCGCTCCACACGTACACGCCGTCGGCCCACTTCGCGGCGCGCGCGAACGCCTTCGGTCCCATCACGCCCGCGAAGATCGGCGGGCCGCCGGCGCGCGAGGGGCGCAGGCCGACGGGATCCGCGCCCGCGAACGGAGGCTCGCCGCGCCAAATCGCGCGCATGCGCGCGACCTGCTCGTCTTGGCGCGCGTGGCGCTTCTCGAAGCTCGCGCCGACTGCGCGGTAGTCGACCTCGCGCCCGCCGACGCCCACGCACACCTCGACGCGGCCGGGGCCCGCGAGTGCATCGAGCGTCGCGATCTCGTGCGCGGCGGCGACGGCGTCGTGCATCGGCAACACGTAGAGCGTGGGCACGATGCGCACGCGCGAGGTGACGGCCGCGGCGGCGGCCAGCGTGGCGCCGAGCGAGACGGTGGGGCCCGTGACGCGCTCGCCGCAGGAGATCGCGTCGAACGGGCCGGCCTCGATCGCGCGCGCCCAGCCGAGCAGCGTGGCGCGATCGAGCCCGGGCTTCATGTAGGGGAGACAGACGCCAACCTTCATGGTTCTCCGTTCGCCTTCGGCTCACTGCGCGCGGCGATGCGCCGCTTGCTGAGGTCGCGAGCTCCGTGTGAGAGGAGTGCGCGCGTTGCTAGCGCGAACACGGCGAGCGTGCGCGGTTCCCTCGCAAGGAATGGCTCTCGCGCGTGGCGCCGCGCTAGCGACCCGACATCACTCGTGAGGAGAGTCGCAATGAACGCGTTTCGCGCCTGGTTGGTGCTGATCCTGGTCGTCGTGGGCGCCTACACGGCGCTCGTGATCCGAGACCACGGGATGACCCTCTACCCGCACTTCTTCGGGGACATGGCGAAGCTCGGTTGGCCCGGCCAGTTCAACCTCGACTTCCTGTTCATGCTGTCGCTCTCGGGCCTGTGGGCGGCGTGGCGGAACGGCTTCAGCGGAGCCGGCCTGCTGATCGGCTTCGGCGCGTTCAACCTCGGCGCGCCGTTCCTGAGCGGCTACTTGCTCGTGCTCCTCGCGCAGACGAAGGGCGATCTGCGCCGCACGTTGCTGGGCGTCCACGCCTAACAAGCGAAGCGCCGGCGAACGCGGACGCTACGGCTACTTCGCGCGCGCCTTCGCCAGCGCGTCGCGCAGCTCGCGCTTCAGGATCTTGCCCGCCGGGTTGCGCGGCAGCGCCTCGGGCTTCCACTCGATCACGCTCGGCACCTTGAAGCCGGCGATGCGCCTCGTGAGATGCGCGCGCAGCTCGTCCTCGCTGAGCGACATGCCCGCGCGCAGGTGAATCGCCGCGGCGACCTCCTCGCCGAGGCGCTCGTGCGGCAGGCCGAACACCGCGCACTCGTACACCGCGGGGTGCTCGTAGATCGCGGCCTCCACCTCGGCGCAGTACACGTTCTCGCCCGCGCGCAGCACCATGTCCTTCGCGCGGTCCTCGACGTACACGAAGCCCTCGTCGTCGATGCGCCCGATGTCGCCGCTGCGCAGCCAGCCGTCGACGATCGTCTGCGCCGTCGCTTCAGGCTTGTTCCAGTAGCCGCGAATCAGGTGCGGGCCCCGGGACCAGATCTCGCCGACCTCGCCGGTCCCTAACACCTTGCCTTCGGGGTTGGTCACCCGCACTTCGACGACGGGCACCGTGCGGCCCGCGCTGGTGGGCTTGCGCACGTAGTCGTCGCCGGCGTTCTGCGGGCCGTACGCGTTCGTCTCGGTCATGCCGTAGCCGATGTTCGGGCGGCCCTTGCCCTTGAACGATTTGTCGATGCGGTGCACGAGCTGCGGCGGCGCCGGCGCTCCGCCGCCGCCGACCGACACGAGACTCGACGTGTCGTACTTCCCGAACGCCTTCGACTCGAGCAGATCCCACGCCATCGTGGGCACGCCGACGAAATTCGTCACGCGCTCGCGCTCGATCAGCTGCAGCGCGCGCTCGGGATCCCACTTGTACATCATCACGAGCTTCGTCCCGGCGGCGAACGAGGTGAGCATCACCGCCACGCAGCCCGTCACGTGGAAGAGCGGCACGGTGAGGATGAACGCGGTGGGATGCGTCTGCGCCTCTTTGTCTTTGGGGAAGCGCATCGCCTGCACCGCGGCGCGGCACGCGAACGCGCCGAGCGAGGAGAGCACCGCGCGGTGCGTCGAGACGGCGCCCTTCGGGTGGCCCGTCGTGCCGCTCGTGTAGAGGATCGTGGCGTCGTCGTCGTAGGTGATCGCGACTTCCGGCAGCGGCGCGCCGAGCTTCACCACGTCCTCGTAGCGATCGGTGCGCGGCGGCAGCGGCTTGCCTTCGCTGCGCACCGCGAGCGCGCGAATGTCGAGGCGCTCCAGCGCGCCGGCGGCCCGCTCGATGCGCTCGAGGTCGCCGACGAGCAGCTTCGCGCCGGAATCTTCGAGGCCGTACGCGAGCTCGTCCGGCGTCCACCACGCGTTCAGCAGCACGGCGATGCCGCCCACGCTCGTGATCGCCGCGAAGGCCGCGATCCACTCGGGGAAGTTGCGCATGCCGATCGCGACGCGGTCGCCCTTCTTCACGCCGTAATGAGTCACGAGCGCGTTGCCGATCGCGTCGACCGTCTCGGCCACGCGCCCGAAGGTCCAGCGCTCGTCCTCGTACACGAGGAATTCCTGCGCGGCGCGCAGCTTCGCGAGCGCGAACAGCATGCGCATCGACGGCGGCGTGCTCTTGAACACCTTCATGCGCGTGCCGCGCACGTCTGCCTCTGTCACTTCGAACATGCCGCCGGGCTTCGTGAGCGCCTCGACTGCCGCCTCGTACGCGATCGTCATGCCGTCCTCCGCCAGAAAGGCGCGCACTCTAGCCGTGGGATCGCAGCGAGCGGTTAGGCTCGCGCGCCGCGCCCCGCGGAGATTTTCCATGCCCCGCCTCGCTCTCGCGCTCTACGCGCTCTTCTTCGCCCTCGCGTTCGGCTGGCGCACTTGGCGGCAGCTCCGCACCACGTGGCGCTCCGGCTTCGCGGGCATCTCGCGCGGCAGCGCGCTCGAGCGCATTGGCGGCGCGCTGTTCGTCGTCGCGCTCGTGCTCGGCGTCGGCGCGCCGATCCTCGCGATGCTCGGCGCCTCGCCCGCGCTGTTCGCGCCGCTGCCCGCCGTCGGCTGCGCGCTCTACGCCCTCGGGCTGGCGCTCACGCTGTGGGCGCAGTGGACGATGGGCGCGTCGTGGCGCATCGGCGTCGACCCGAGCGAACGCACGCAGCTCGTGACCACGGGCGCATTCGCGTTCGCGCGCAATCCCATCTTCACGGGCATGCTCGGCGTCGCGCTCGGGCTCGCGCTGCTGCTGCCGAACGCGCCGGCGCTCGCGGCGGTGGCGTCGCTCGCCGTCGCGCTCGAGCTGCAGGTGCGCCTCGTCGAGGAGCAGTATCATCATCGCGCAGCACGGCGAGGCGTATCTCGGCTGGGCGCGGCGCGTCGGGCGCTTCGTCCCGGGCGCGGGGCGCCTGCGCTAACGCCTCCGCTTCTCGCAGCGAGGAGATTCCATGCAGCGCGCCGTTCTCGTCTTCTTGAGCCTCGCGCTCGCCGGCTGCGGCGGGGGCGATCTCTATGCGGGAATGCCCGACCACGTGAAGAAGCGACACGTGGCGCTCGAGGGCGCCGCGAACTTCCGCGATCTCGGTGGCTACGCGACGAACGACGGCCGCACGGTGAAGTGGGGACAGCTGTTCCGCAGCGACAACCTCGCGCACCTGACAGACAGCGATCTCGAGAAGGTCAGCGCGCTCGGCATCAATCTCGTGTGCGATTTCCGCTCGGCGCCCGAGAAGGCGGAAGAGCCCGATCGTCTGCCCGCGAACGATCCGCCCGCGGTCGCGGAGCTCGAGATCGGCGTCGACGGCTTCATGGTGAACGACCTGCGTGAGCGCATCATGTCGGGCGACATCGAAGGCCTCGATCTGCGCGAGATGCTGATCGAGGGCAATCGCCAGTTCGCCACGAAGCAGGCGCCCACCTACGCCGCGATGTTCGAACGCATCACGAAGCCGGAGAATCTGCCCGCGCTCGTGCACTGCACCGCCGGGAAGGACCGCGCGGGCTTCGCCGCCGCCGCGATCCTGAGCGTGCTCGGCGTGCCGCGCGAGACGGTGATGGCGGACTTCCTGCTCACGAATCACTACACGGCGGCGGCGACGGACCGGCGGCTCCTGATGATCGAGCTGTTCTCGTTCACGCGCGCCGATTCGGATGCGCTGCGCCCGCTGTTCGGCGTCGAGCCCGCGTATCTCGAAGCCGCTTTCGCCGAGATCGAGAAGAGCTACGGCGACTTCGACACCTACCGCCGCGACGGACTCGGCCTCGACGACGCCGAAGTGGAGGCGTTCCGCGCGCTCGCGCTGGAGTAGTCAGGGCCTCGCACTTTTCAGGAGGCTGTCGAGCATCTCGTCGCCCGGGTGCTTCGCGAGCGCGGCTTCGAGTCGCGCACGCGCGGCGTCGCGCAGGCCGCCTTGGAGCTCGCTCGTCGCGAGCAGCGCGATGACCTCGATCCGCGCGAGCTCTTCGGCGGGCACGCTCGCGAGCAGCTGGGTCGCGCGCTTCTCGTCGCCCGCCGCGAGCCGCAGCGCCGCGAGCTTCCAATGCGCGGCGGCGCTGCCCTCGCGCGAAGCGATCGCGCGCTCGTAGGCCTGTGCTGCGCCGGCGGCGTCGCCCTGCGCGAGGCGCAGATCGCCGAGCACCACGTGCGCATCGGACTCGGCGGGGTCGGCTTCGATTACTCGCGCGAGCGCCGCTTCCGCTTCCCCGACTCTCCCTAATGACCCGAGCGCGTTCCCGAGCGCGATCCAGCAGTCGCCGTAGCCGGGCGACTGCTCGGCGCAGAGGCGGGCGTGCATCTCGGCGCGCGCGAACTCACCTGCGTACTGCGCCGCGATCGCTCGCTGTGCCGAGATGAACGCGCCCTCGCCGGGGTACGCCTCCGCACGCGCGAGCGCGCCCGCGTAGTCCTTCGCCTCGATCAGCGCGCCGATGATCTCGTAGTCGCGCAGGTGCGAGATGACGTCCTTCGAGTCGATGCCGCCCACGCGCAGGTCGACCTCGCGCGCCGGCGCGGTCACGACGTAGCCGAGACTCTCGAGCTGCTCGCGCTCCTCGCCCGCGGGCGCCGCCTTCGCCCACGCCAGCGGCCGCGCGCGCTCGTGCACGCGCTCGATCTCGCGATCGAGCTCGGCCGCGACCGCGGGCTCGCTCGCGGCGAGGTCCTTCAGCTCGCGCGGATCGCTCGTCAGGTCGTACAGCTCCGGCCGCGGCGCGCGGATGAACTTCCAGCGCTCGCTGCGCACGCCGTAGAGCGGGCTCCAGCCTTGGCTGAGGCGCGCGTCGAGCGATTCCACGTACGCGATGCGTCCGCCGCGATCGCGGCCGCGCAGCGCGCCAGACAAGTCGACGCCATCCGTGTCAGCGAGCGGCTCCGCCCGCGCGAGCGAGAGCAGTGTCGGCGCGACGTCCGCGAGCCGCGCGACGTTCGTGACGACCGTGCCGGGGTCGACTCCGGGCCCGGCAAAGATCAGCGGCACGCGCTGCGTCGCGTCGTACACGGTGAAGCTGTGCGCGGGCTCGCCGTGCTCGCCGAGGCTCTCGCCGTGATCCGCGGTGACGGCGAACAGCGTGCGGCCGTCGCGGTGTCGTGTCGCGATGCCGTCGAAGAGGCGCCTCAGCTGCGCGTCGGTGTACGCGATCTCCGAGCGATACGCGTCTCCGGCGACGCGATTCGCCCACTGCGGCGGCGGGTCGTAGTTCGCGTGCGGGTCGTACACGTGCACCCACACGAAGAAGCGCGGAGGCGCGGTGGCGATCCACGCGAGCGCCGCGTCAACCACGGCCTCGGCGCGGCGCTCGGCGTAGCCGCCCGAGCGGCCGCCCGCGCGGCGCAGCGACATCGCGTCGTCGTAGGTGTCGAAGCCGCGCGCGAGTCCGTAGTGCCGATCGAGAACGATCGCGCCGACGAACGCTCCGGTCGCGAAGCCCGCTGCTCTCATGCGCTCGGCGAGCGTGGCGACGTCGCTCGGGAGAGCGAACACGCCGTTCGCGCGCACGCCATGGCGCGGCGGCTCGAGGCCAGTCATCAGGGTCGCGTGCGCGGGCAACGTGATCGGGACGGGCGAGATCGCCGCGTCGAAGCGCGCACCCGCCGCTGCGAGCGCGTCGAGCGCGGGCGTCACCGCGAGCGCATCGCCATAAGCGCCGACTCGGTCGGCGCGCAGCGTGTCCACCGTGACGAGCACCACGCGCTCGGGCGCCGGCGCGCGCGAGCACGCGGCGAACGCGGCGACGATGAGCAGCGAAGCAGCGAGGCGCATCGGCGCGCAGCTTCGCGGGCGCGCGCGCTCAGTTCGAGTCCTTCTTGCCCTCACCGCGCAGACCCCTGCCGATGCCGCGCACGAAGTCGCGCGTGCTGTGCCCGATCGCCTTCACGACGTCGCGCGTCCCGTAGGCGCTCCGTTCGATCCGCGCGCGCTGCGGGTGGCTCGCGCGCTGCCTGCGCGCCTTCACCGCGGCGGCCCCGCGCCCATCGCGCTGAGCACGTTCGCGCGCGAACCGAGCGTGTGCGCGATGCCGGAGAGGAACGAGAACACGCGGCCCACGAGCACGAAGTCGCTCGGCACGCGCACGACGGGATCCTCGCGGATCGCCTCGAACAGCTCGTCGGTCATCTCTTCGGTGAACTCGCCCTCGAACGAGCCAGTGTCGCTGCGCGACATCATGCGCCGCGCGATCAGGAGGAACGTGTTCGTGTCGCCGGTCTTCGTCTCGAACCCTAATTCCTGGAACGCGCGGATCATCGCGGACTCGTTCATCGTCATCATCGAGAACATCAGCTCGAACAGGCCGAGGCCGTAGCCGTCGGGCAGCTCCTTCGAGAGCCCAAAGTCGAGCACGATCAGGCGGCCGTCGCGCGTGACCATCAAGTTGCCGGGATGCGGATCGGCCTGGAAGAAGCCGGCAGCGAGGATCATGCGCACGTAGACGCGCATCAGGTCCTGCACCACGTCGGCGGGGTCGACGCCAGCGGCCTCGAGCGCGGCCTTCTCCGTGACCTTGATTCCCTCGACGCGCTCCATCACGAGCACGCGCCCGGTCGAGAGCTCGTGGTGAATGCGCGGGATCCACACGCGCGCATCGTCGGCGAACAGCGCGCGCACCCGATCGCACGACTGCGCTTCGCGGCGCATGTCGAGCTCCATGCCGATGTGCGAGGTGAGCTCGCGCAGCAGCGGCAGCAGCTCCATCGGCTGCGGGTCGAGGCGCTCGTAGACGCGGCAAGCGCGCTCCATGTTGCGCAGGTCGGTGCGCACGATGTCCTCGATGTCGGGGTACTGGACCTTCACCGCGACGGCTTCGCCCGACAGCAGCCGCGCGGCGTGCACCTGCGCGAGCGAGGCGGAGGCGATCGGCGTCTCGGAGAACTCGGAGAACACCGCATCGAGGGGTTTGCCGAGCTCGCGCTCGACCGCGGCACGCACGATCGGGAACGGCTTCGCCGGCACCGCGTCGTGGCACTTCTTCAGCTCCTCCACGAACTCGGGCGGGAACACGTCGGCGCGCGTCGCGATCGCCTGACACATCTTGATGATCACGCCGCGCATCGAGAGTGCAGAGGATAGGATCCAGCCCGCGGCGATCTCGTGGCGGCGCCGCTTCGTCGCCTCGTCCGGCTCGCCGCGCCGTAACAGCTTTCCCCAGTACTCGGGCAGCTTGTAGTGCGCCCACAGGCGCGCAGCGAGCACGCCCACCTTCGCTGTGCGGCGGAGCCGCGTGACAGGATGCATCTCTTGCCTTTCCGCCCCGCCAGCGGATCAGTCGCGACGCCCTGCGTCGCCCTTTGCATCCGCCCAGCTCCGCAACCGCGCTGACTCCGATCGAGTGCTACGCCGCGATCGGCTCGAAGCCCGTGCGCTCCGGCGGAGCCCACTTCGATTCGAGCGCGTCGAACTCTTCGACGAGGCGCGCCGGGTTCGCGACGCCCTTCATCGCCTCGGTGAAGCTCGCGCGCAGGTCCTCGCGCTGATCGCGCGGCCGATCGCGCGTGATCGTGCGCAGAATTAGGTGCATGAGGCCGTCGACGACTTCGCGGCCCGCGATCGTCTTGCCGTCCACCGTGCGCAGCGTGCGCGCGCGCGTCTCGCTGAGCGCGGTGCGCAGGTACTCGACGTGCGGCTTCTCGTCACTCTGGATGTGGCGAACCATGTCGCCCGCCGCCTTCGGCGCCGCCGACACTTCGGGGTCCGACAACAAGTCGACGCCCCATTGGAACGTGCCCTCGGCGAACACCTCGACCACCATCACCTGCGCCATCATCGCGAGCATCCGCTCGAGCGTGGGGTCGAGCATCGGATACGGGCGCTCTTGCGGCGCGCCGCGCCCGCCGCCCATGCGGCCCATCATGCGCATCATCACGTCGGCGGGAATCTTCGGCTTCTCGAGCGCGAGGTCGCGCGCCGCTTCCCACATCTGCTTGTGCCCGCCCTCTTCGCGCCAGCCCGCCTCGTCGCGCGCGTGCGCCTCGAACAGACCGCGGCCGAGATGATCGAGCGCGGTGCCTTCGAGCGGCTCGACGAAGCAGTCGGCGAGCTTCGGCACCTTCACGTCGCGGATGATCGCGCCGAAGCCCTCGACGATGGAGATGATCGTCAGCGTGCGCACGATCGGATCGCGCACGCCGTTCCTCAGTAACAACTTCGACTGCGCGACGTTCGGGTACTGCGGCGGCATCAGCGCCGCGGGCACGTCCACCAGCGCGTGCCCCTCGCGCGCGAGCCGCGCCTGCCACGCCGCCACCGCCGGCCCGCGATGCAGCGTGCGCGGCGAGCGGTAGGCGCCCGTCGCGTCGAAGCCGCCGTGACAGCGCACGCCGCCGGCGATGAGCGGGGCTTCGTACGCGCCGGAGTCGAGGATCTCGGCGTCGGTGAAAGTGAGTCGCTGCGGATCGAAGGACTGCGTCGTCTTCATGAGCACCTGCATCGGGGGCGCGAGCAGCCCACGTTAGCCGCGCCTCGGCGAGCCGCCTGCGCGAGAAGCGGCGAACGGCAGCAAGCGATCCGTCGTCCATCGCGTTACAAGCTCCGCACATGCACGACGCGCACGAATTCCTCACGGCGCTCGCGACCGTGCTGTGCGTCGCGGGCGTGATGACCGTGGTGAGCCAGCGGCTGCGGCTCCCCGTCGTGGTCGGCTACGTGCTCGCGGGGCTGGTGGTCGGCCCGCACGTCCCGATCCCGCTCGTGGCCGACCGCGCGATCGTGCAGACGCTCTCCGAGCTGGGCGTGATCCTCGTGATGTTCTCGCTCGGCCTCGAGTTCCACCTGACGAAGCTCGCGCGGGTGGGGCCAGCCGCGGGGCTCACCGGCCTGATCGAGTGCAGCGCGATGTTCTGGCTAGGCTTCAGCGCAGCCGACCTACTCGGCTGGAGTCCGCGAGAGAGCCTCTTCACGGGCGCGCTGGTCGCGATCTCCAGCACCACGGTGATCGTGAAGGCGTTCGAGGAGCGCGCGGTGCGCGCGCCACTGCGCGAGCGCGTGATCGGCATCTTGGTCGTCGAGGATCTCCTCGCGATCTTGTTGCTGGCGCTGCTGCCCGCGGCGGCGCTGGGCGAAGCGGTGAGCTGGCAGGGCGTCGCCGCGTCGCTCGGAAAGCTCGCGGGCATTCTCGGGCTCGCACTCGCCGCCGGGCTCTTCGTCGTGCCGCGCGCGATGCGTGCAGTGCTCGCGCTCGGCCGCGCGGAAACCGCGCTCGTCGCGAGCCTCGGCGTGTGCTTCGCGGGCGCGCTCGCCGCGCAGGCGCTCGGCTACTCGGTCGCCCTCGGCGCGTTCCTCGCGGGCTCGCTCGTGTCGGAAGCCGGCGATGCGCCCGCGATCGAGCGGCTCGTGCACCCCGTGCGCGATCTCTTCGCCGCGATCTTCTTCGTCTCGGTCGGCATGCTGCTCGACCCGCGGCTCGCGCTGGAGCACTGGCCAGCGGTCGCCGCGATCACGGCGGTCGTGATCGTGGGCAAGCTCGCGAGCGTGGGCTTCGGCGTGTTCCTCACCGGCGGCGGCACGCGCACCGCGGTCGAGAGCGGCATGAGCCTCGCGCAGATCGGCGAGTTCTCGTTCATCATCGCCGCGCTCGGCGTCACGACGGGCGCGACCGGGGAGTTTCTCTTTCCCGTCGCCGTCGCGGCATCGGTCATCACGATGGTCGCCACGCCGGCGATGATCCGCGCCGCGCCGCGCGCCGCCGCGTTCCTCGATCGCAAGCTGCCGCGCCGCGTGCAGACCTTCGCCGCGCTCTACGGCAGCTGGGTCGAGAAGCTGGGCGGCGCGACACAGCGCGAGCAGACGCTCGGCGCGAACCTGCGCCGCCTCGCGGGCTGGCTCGCGCTCGATGCGCTGTTGTTAGGGACGATCGCGATCGGCGCGTCGCTCCGCGGCGCCTCGCTGTCGCTGTGGCTCGCAGGCGCACTCGGCATCGGCACTGCGCTGGCGAACGCGATCGTCTTCGGCGCCGCGCTCGCGCTCACCGCTCCTTTCGTGCTCGGCATCGTGCGAATCTCGAAGCGCATCGGCATCGCGCTCGCGCGCGTCGCGCTGCCCGATGCGCGCACGGGCCAGCTCGATCTCTCGATCGCGCCGCGGCGCGCGCTCGTCGTCACGCTGCAGCTCGCGGCGGTGATGCTCGTGGGCTTGCCGCTGCTCGCGCTCGCACAGCCCTTCCTTCCGAGCGGCGCGGGCCCAGCCGCGCTCGCACTCACGCTCGCGGGCCTCGCCTTCTCGTTCTGGCGGACGGCGGCGGACCTTCAGGGCCACGTCACTGCCGGCGCGAGCGCGGTGATCGAGGCGCTCGCGTCGCAAGCGAGAGGCGGCATGCGCCCGGTGCATGCTCCCGCGCTCGGCGAGCTCGCGCGCGGCCTCGGCGAGCCCGAGGCGGTCCGCATCGCGCCCGGCTGCGCCGCGTGCGGCGCGACGCTCTCGGCGCTCGACCTGCGCGGCCTCACGGGCGCCACCGTTCTCGCGATCACGCGCGGCGAGCGCGCGATCGTGTTCCCGAGCGCGGGCGAGCGCCTCGAAGCGGGCGACCTGCTCGCGCTCGCGGGCACGCGCGAAGCGGTGGATGCCGCGAAGGCGCTGCTCGCGCGCGCCTAGACCGCAAAGGCCACTTGGGTCAGGCACGAAGTGGCCAAAACGGTCACTCCGTGCCTGACCCCGATTGGTCTCCGCGCCCTAGCGCCGAAGCGCCGTCACTTCTTGCTGCAGCTTCCCGATCGCGCTGCAGATCTCGTCGAGGCGATCGTGCAGCTCGCGCATCTCGCTCGCGGCGGGCTTCGCGCCCTGCTGCGCGCGCGCCTTCAGCGCGGCGTAACAACCGCGCAGCATGCGCCCGCTGTCTTGCTCCTCGGCGATGTAGCGGCCGAGCAGCTCGCCGGTGCGGATGTCGATCGAGGTGTCCTCGAAGACGCGCGCGAAGAGGTTCGTCTCTTCGCGCTTCCCGTAACCGAACGCCTCGAACTTCTCGAGGTCGCTGCAGTCCGCGTTCGCGATCTCCATGCTCTTCGCGAACGACGGATCCGGCCGGTCGAGCACGCCGTAGCCGAGCTCGCACAGCCGCTTCGTGAACGCGTGCGAGTGCTCGCCTTCGCGGATCGCGACGGTCTGCAGAATTTTCTTCACGTCGGGGTCGGTCGTCTTCGCCGCCCAGCAGTTCAGGTACTGGTGCGCGCGCCCTTCCCCGAGCGCGATCGCGTTGAGAAGACCGAGATACGAGGGCTTCTTGGCGTCCATGACGGAGCTCCTTGGTGTTGGGTCACGAACGGGTAGCGCAGCCGTCTCAGCGGCCGCCGCGGCCCGAAACGGCAGCGATGTGCGCGCGCCTCACAGCACCGCTCCGCGCGGCGGCGGCGGATCCTCGAGCGCGCCCGCGGCGACCAGCGCCTCGATCTGCGCGTCGCTCATGCCGAGCAGCGCGCGCGCGATCTCGCGCGTGTGCTGGCCGAGCTCGGGCGAGGGCGCGACGTACACGTCGCTCATGCCGCTCGCGGCGAACGCGGGGCCCTCGAGCGCCATGCGGCCCACGCCGGGCTGCTCGATGAAGCGCGCATAGCGCCACTGCTGATAGTGCGCGTCGTCGAGTTGGTCGGTGCCGGCGAACATTGCGCCGCACGGGACGCCGTGCTGCTGGAGCAGCGCGGCGATCTCGCGCTTGTGACGGGCGCGCGTCCATTCGCCGATGCGCGCGTCGAGCTCGTCCTGCGCGGCGAAGCGGCCCGCGGCGCTGGCGAAGCGCGCGTCGCTCGCGAGCGCGGCGTCTCCCAGCGCGGCGCACAGCCGGCGCCAGTCGTCGTCGCCGCGCACCGTGATCACGCACCACTGCTGCTCGCCCGCGCACGGGTAGGCGCCCCACGGCGCGCCTTGGTCGCTGCGATTGCCGCGCGGCTTCACGCTGCCCGGCGCGAGGCCCTCCTTCAGCAACAACTCCGCGAGCATGCCCGTGACGCTCTCGATCTGCGCCACCTCGACCAGCGCGCCGCGGCCGCTGCGGTCCCTGCGCAGGAGCGCGGCCATCGCGCCGAGCGCGCACACGCGGCCGGCGAGGTGGTCGGGGAAGATCGCGCCGGAGCCGGCCGGGAAGTCTTGGTCCGCGTAGTTCCAGAGGTGGACCATGCCGCCGATCGGCTGCGTGCTCGGCCCGTAGCCGATCCAGCTCTTCCACGCGCCGTTCGCCCCTAGCAGCTGGCTCGACACCATCACGCAGCGCGGGTTGATCTCGCGCACCGTGTTCCAGCCCACGCCCATGTCCGCCATCGTGCCCGTCGCGCTGTTCTCGACGATCACGTCGGCTTGCGCGATCAGCTGCTTCAGGGCCGCGAGTCCCTCCGCGTGCTTCACGTTCACGCCGAACGAGCGCTTGCTGCGGCTCGACGACGTGAACGAAGGCGAGGTCCAGCCACCGGTGACCGTGCGGATGAAGTCGGGATACGTGCGCGTCTCGATCTTGATCACGTCGGCGCCGTACTCCGCGAGCAGCCGGCTCGCCTCGACGCCCACGCCGCCGATGCCGAAGTCGAGCACGCGCAGGCCCGCGAGCGGAAGTGCGGGCGCGGGGCGCGCGCCGCTCGGCGCCGCGCGCTCCTCGGCGTTCGCGGAGAACGCGGCGAGATCGTTCTGCCCGCGCGCGGGCGCCGGCGTGCGGAAGCCTTGGCGCGCGCCATCGACCGAGAGGAAGCCGCTCGCGATCGGCGCGGCGGGGAGCCCGTCCGTGACGACTGCTTCGACGAACGTGCCGCGCGAGCGCAGGTGCACGTTCTCGAGCACCTCGCTCGGCCGCAGCACTGGCGTGCACACGATGCCGCGCCGCTGCGCCTCCGCGGACACCTCCTCCATCGTGAGCTCGGCGAAGTGCGCCTCGTAGCGCTTGGTGAGGATGTCCGCGTTCATGAGCCGCGCCGGGAACTGCTCCCAGTGCGCGTCGGCGAACTCCTCGGGCTTGCCGAGCCACTCCCACATCGCGCGCCACTGCCGCGGCGAGAGGATCACGAGGCGCACGTAGCCGCCCTTGCACTTGTAGATCGTGTAGACGGGCCCGCTGCCGTTGCGCACTTCGGCGACGGGCAGGCCCTTCTCCCGTAACAAGCTCGCGTTCGAGAACGACCAGTCGGTGGTCTGCGCGGTGCCGAGCAGCAGCGAGAAATCGAGGTGCTGGCCCCAGCCCGACGCGCGGCGCTGCCAGAGCGCGAGCAGCGTCGCGTAGGCAGCCGTCACGGACGCCACATCGTGAGCGAGCGGAACCGGCGGAATCAGCGGCGGCTTCGAGGGGATGCCCGCCTTGAACATCATCCCGCTCATCGCTTCGAGCACCGCGTCGGTCGCGATCCAGTCCGCATACGGGCCCGTGAGCCCGAAGTCCGTGAGCGAGACGTGCACGAGATGCGGATGCTCCGCCGCGATCTCCGCGGGCGCGAGCTTCTGCGCCGCACGCGCTGCCTTGTCCGCAGACTCGAGCAGCACGTCGCAGCTCGCGAGCAGCGAGCCCAGCGGCGCGCCCCCCACTGCGCTCGCGAGATCGAGCGTCGCGCCGCGCTTGTTCGCGTTGCGCCACGCGAAGTGGAGGCTCACGCCGTCGTGCAGCGGAACCGTGGCGCGCGAAGCGGCGCCGCCGGGCTTCTCGATGCGCAGCACGTCGGCGCCGAGGTCCGCGAGCAGGCGCCCGCACAGCTCGCCGCGGCCGTCGCAGAGGTCGACGATGCGGACTCCTGAGAGCGGGCGGTCAGCGGCAGCTTGCGACATGGGGGCTCCTTCGCGCTCGGCGGGCCGGCATCATATGCGCGGCGCTTCCCCGCGAACCAGAGCGGCGCGCCCATTGCCGCGCGCCCGCTTGCTGCCTGAACATGCGCCCTTCGCCGCTTCCGGCGTCCGCTCGGAGAACGTGCCCGCATGGAGCTTCAGGACATTCGCGTCGAACGCCGCGGCGAAGTCGAGATCCTCACGCTCGACCGGCCCGAGCAACGCAACGCGCTCACCTTCCGCACCTACGCCGAGCTCGAGCACGCCGTCCGGCACACGACGGCGCGCTGTCTCGTCATCACCGGCGCCGGCACCGCGTTCTGCTCGGGCGACGACGTGCGCCAGGTGATGGGCGGCGGCGAGCGCAAAGCCGGCGAGCGCCTCAGCGCTGCGGCGCCGCGCCTGACACCTGCCGCCGAGGCGCTGCTCACGAGCAACGTGCCCGCGATCGCGGCGGTGAACGGCGCCGCGGTCGGCTGGGGCATGGAGCTCGCGATGATGTGCGACCTGCGCGTCGCGTCCGAGCGCGCCAAGTTCGGCGAGCTGTTCGTGCTGCGCGGCCTGTGCTGCGACGTCGCGGGCCTCTCGCGCCTCGCCTCGCTCGTGGGCCGCGAGAAGGCCGCCGAGCTGCTCTACACCGGCGACGTGATCGACGCGAAGGAGGCGCAGCGCATCGGCCTCGTCTCGCGCGTCGTGCCCGACGCCGAGTTGCTCGAGACCGCCGTCGCGCTCGCGGCCAAGATCGCCGCGAATCCGCCGCTCGCCGTGCGCCGCCTCAAGGCCGGCCTGCGCGAAGCGCTCGATCCTGATTGGAAGACCCTCGGCGAGTGGGTGAGCCGCTCGCTCGGCGAGCTGTTCCAGACCGAGGACCATCGCGAGGGCGTGAAGTCGTTCCTCGAGAAGCGCGCGCCCAAGTACGTCGGGCGCTAGGAACAGGTCATGCGGCCGAAGCGCGACATGCGATTGCTCACGCGAATCATGATTCGCAATTACAAGAGCATCGCCGCCTGCGACGTTCGGCCCGCACAGCTCTCGTTCCTCGTGGGTCCGAACGGGTCGGGCAAGAGCAACTTTCTCGACGCACTCCGCTTCGTCGCAGACTCGCTTCGGTACTCGCTCGATCACGCGCTTCGAGACCGCGGCGGTATCAACGAAGTTCGCCGTCGTTCGAGCGGTCACCCCACGCACTTCGGGATTCGGCTCGAGTTCACGCTTCCGAATCACTACGGCCACTACGCGTTCAACGTCGGCGCGAAGAAGAGCGGCGGCTACGAGGTGCAGCGCGAAGAGTGCCGAGTAATCGGGATCTCGAGTGCGTTTTACGAGGTGGAGTCGGGCGTCGTCCGCGCGTCGTCTCTTGCAGCCCCGCCCGCACCAGCGAAAGATCGCCTCTATCTCGTAAGCGCTTCCGGGCTCGAAGCGTTCCGCCCGCTCTACGACTCTCTCTCGAACATGGGCTTCTACAACCTCAATCCCGACCAGATCAAAGATCTACAGCCGCCCGATCCGGGTGAACTGCTGAGCCGAGACGGGAGCAATCTCGCGAGTGTTGTCGCGAATCTCGCCACGCACGCGCCCGAGCTGAAGACGAGAATCGAGGAGTATCTCGCGAAGGTCGTGCCGGGCATCGCAGGTGTTGACTCGAAGACGATCGGCCCAAAGGAAACGCTCGAGTTTCGCCAGGACGTGCGAGGCGCCAAGCATCCTTGGCGCTTTCTTGCCGCCAACATGTCGGACGGAACTTTGCGCTCCTTCGCTGTTCTCGTCGCGCTCTTTCAGGGAGGAGCGAGCGGGGCCGCCGCGCGACGCCTGGTCGGGATCGAGGAGCCCGAGGTCGCGCTTCATCCTGCAGCGGCGGGCGTACTGACCGACAGCCTTCAGGACGCCGCCGAGCACGCGCAGATTCTCGTGACCAGTCACAGTCCAGACTTGCTCGACAACGAATCGATCCCCGATGAGTCGATCCTCGCGGTGTTCGCCGAGCACGGCGAAACGAAGATCGGGCGGCTCGACGAAACAGGCCGCTCTGCGCTTCGCGAGCACCTGTACACGGCTGGCGAGTTGCTTCGGATGGATCAGCTTCGCCCCGACCCTGACCAGACGCGCCTCGATCCCGAACAGCTCGAGTTGTTTGGGGACGCGAGACCCGCATGAGGCTTGCAACGATCGTCGAGGGCCATGGTGACGCCGAGGCCGCGCCCGAGTTGATTCGGCGGATTGCAGTGTCGATCTCACGCGAGGTCGAAGCGCTGCGGCCCATTCGGATTCCGCGGCAACGGCTCCTCAAGGCAGGCGAGCTCGAGCGCACGGTCGAGTTCGCTGCTCGCCACGCAGGCGCTGGTGGCGGCGTTCTGATCCTGCTCGACGCCGACGACGATTGTCCGGCAGAACTCGCGAGCGAGCTTCTCGCGCGAGCCCGCGCAAGACGCGGTGACCGTGAGATTCGTGCCGTCCTAGCAAAGACCGAGTTTGAGGCGTGGTTCCTCGCATCGGCGACGTCGCTTCGGGGGAAGCGCGGGTTACGGTCAGACCTTTCGCCGCCGGCTGATCCCGAAAGCATCCGAGATGCGAAAGGCTGGCTATCGAGCGCCATGCCGGCGGATCGCTCGTACCGCGAGGTGCTCGATCAGCCTGCGTTCGCAGCAACGATGGACCTCGACGAGGCGAGGCGAGCGCCGTCGTTCGACAAGTTCTGGCGAGACGTCGAATCACTCCTCCGGACGCAAGTCCCCACATAACAACTCGAAGGAGACCCCCATGGGCGTGCTCACAGGCAAGATCGCAGTCGTCACCGGCGCAGGCCGCGGCATTGGCCGCGAGATGGCGCTGGACTTTGCGCGCGAGGGCGCGCGCGTCGTCGTGAACGACCTCGGAGGCGCGCCCGACGGCACCGGCGGCACGCGCATCGCGGACGAAGTAGTGGGTGAGATCAAGGCGCTCGGCGGCGAGGCCGTCTCGAACTTCGACAGCGTCGCCACGGTCGAGGGCGGACAGCGCATCCTGAAGACCGCGCTCGATGCGTTCGGCGCGTGCGACATCCTGATCAACAACGCGGGCATCCTGCGCGACAAGACGATCTACAACATGGAAGAGTCCGACTGGGACGCGGTGATCGCCGTGCACCTGAAGGGCCACTACGCGTGCTCGCGCCCGTTCGCGAACTACATCCGCGCGAACAACCGCCAGGGCTGCCGCATCGTGAACTTCTCCTCGGTGTCGGGCCTGTACGGGAACTTCGGGCAGGCGAACTACGGCGCCGCGAAGGCGGGCATCGCGGGCTTCAGCCGCGTGCTCGCGCTCGAGCTCGCGAAGTACGGCTGCACCGTCAACACGATCTCGCCCGGCGCCGCGACGCGCCTCACGATTCCGCTGATGCAGGGCCGCGGCGAGCCGGACCGCGCCAACGCGCCGTCGCAAAGCCCCGCGCAGATCGCGCCGGTGGTGAGCTGGCTGTGCTCGGCGAAGGGCCAGGGCTTCACGTCGCAGATCATCAACGTGATGAGCGGCGAGGTCGGCATCATGCAGCAGCCCGCCGTGATTCGATCCTTCACGAAGGGCGGCGCCCCGTTCACGCAGAACGATCTCGACGCGGTGATGCCGCAGCTCCTCGCTGCGCGTCAGGAGAACCTCGCGCGCGCGAAGAAGGAAGGCGCGGCGGAGAAGATCTGAGGCGCGGCGGGGGACGCGCGTTTCGTCGACTCGCGAGGGGCCGGCGCGCAAATTGGGCGCGCCGACTCACTCCTTCGCTTGCGAACCCGCCTTCTCCTCCGCGCTCCACGTCCTCGGCGCCAAGATTGAGCTCAGCAGGTCCGGCTTCGCTTCGTCGCGCACGAGATGCGGGTGCCGCGCGCCGCCGCGGTAGTCGACCTCGTGCGTCGTGAAGAAATCCGCGTTCTTCACGAGCAGCTCGATCGGCGCGCCGCTTTCCTTCGCCGCGGCCATCGCGTCGGCCAGCACGTCCGCGTTGAACGCGCGCGAGTTCACGGCGACGACTTCGGCGCCGACGCCGATGCCGGCGCGAGCGAGGGGCGAGCCGGGCACGAGGTCGGCGACTTTGGCCTCGCCCGATAGGTAGGCGCCGAGCGAGTCGAGCAGGTTCAGCGCGCCCTCGGATTCGGCGGCGCAGGCCTCGCCGAGTGCGTTCGGCTCCTCGCTGTAGACGAGCTTCCAGCCGGCAGCTTCGATGCCTTCGAGCGGCGCGCCCGGGCGTAGCCCGTCGATGCGCTGCGCGAAGAACGCCTCCCAGTCGCGCGGCGCGACTTCGTTCAGCGCAGCGACGAGCTCGGCGCGCGTGTACGGCTTCACCTCGGGACCACCGCTCGTGGCGCCGCCGAAGAACGCGCGCGCGAAGTCGTCTAGGGACTTGGCGCCGCTCGTCTGCGCGCGAATCAGCGCGTCGGCCTCGAGCCACACGAGCGCGCCTTCGCTGTAGAAGTCCACGCCGCGGCGCCAGCTCGAGCCCTCCCAGCGCGCGCCGAACAGGTGCTGCACCTCGCGCGCGGTATCGACGAGCGGTCGCCACTCGCGGCCCTTCGTGTAAGCGAGGCCCGCCGCGATCCACGCGAGGCTGTCGCGTTCCTGCTCGGGCGTCACGAGCCCCGCGCGCGCGGCGAGCACTTCGGCCCAATAACTCGTGAGGCCCTCGTACACCCACAGCAAGTCGCCTTCCATCGGCGTCGTGAAATCGCGCGCTGCGAGGCCGGCGGGGCGGCGGTACTTCGCGTTCCACGAGTGCACGAACTCGTGCGGGAGGAGCCACGCGCCCGAGAGCGTGCTCGCCTCCTCGAGGAACGTGCGCTCGGGGAGGCGGTTGTCGCTCGACTCGTGGTGCTCGAGCCCGAAGTGCGCGACGTGATCGGAGAGCGCGAGCAGGAAGTCGTAGCGGCGATAGTGATGCGCCCCGAACAGCGCATGCGTCTCGGGCACGAGGCGCGCGAGCGCCGCGAGCGTCTCGGGCTTCAGCGCGAGCGCGGCTTCGCTGTCGGCCATCAGGTGAAGCACGTGCTCGGGCGCGCCAGCGGGCGCCGCGAGCGGAATCGGTCGGTAGTGCGCGCCCGCGAGCAGCGGCGAATCGACGAGCGTCTCCAGCGAGACGGGCGCGTACTTCACGCGATGGCCGCGCTTCTCCGTGATGCGCAGCGCCGTCGCCGCTTCCCAGCCCGCGGGCGGCTCGATCTGCGGCTCGAGCTGCAGCGCTGCCGGCCGCTCGCCATCCGGGTAGAGCAGCACGGTGTTCCAAGCGAGCATCGCGAGCTTCGCGGAGGTCGAGGGCGCGTTCGTGAAGCCGTCGCCCCTCGAAGGCGCGAGATAGTCGAGCGCCACGTCGATGCGCGTCACACCTGCGGGCACCGTCACGCGGAAGAGGTGCAGGTCGACCGAGTCGCGTTGCCACGCGAGCGCCTGCTTGCCCGCCGTGATGCGCAGGCCCGCCATGTCGACCACGGGACCGCTCGGCGAGTGCTCGCCGGGCAGCCACTTCGCATAGCGCAGCGCGAGCGGTCCACTCGTTACGGGAATCGTCTCGCGCGCGCGCAGGATGCGCTGGGGCGCCTCGCGCAGGTCGACCGTGAGACGGATCGGCTCCGCGCTCGCCGCGCCGAGGGTGGTCAGGAACGCGGCGAACAGGAACGCGATCAGTTGCACAGGCTCACTCCATTCGCGCTCTCGCGAGCGCCTTCACGTCGCGAAACGAGACCAGCTTCCCCGCCACCTCGTCCCACAAACCGAGCCGAAAACAGCGAATCGCTTCGCCGAGCGCCAGTCGGTTCAGCTCGGCGAGCTCGGGATGCGCCTCGATGCAGGCCCGCAGCCGGTAGTTGGGAATGCGCGGACACAGGTGGTGGACGTGGTGAATGCCGGTGTGCCCTGTGAACCACTCGAGCAGGCGCGGCAGCGCGAGGTACGACGAGCCGAGCAGGCTCGCATCGCGGTGACGCCAGTCGGGCGGCTCGGCCCAATAACCGTTCTCGAAGTTGTGGTGGACGTAGAAGAGCGCGACGCCCGCGGCGGCGGCGAGCGTCATGGTGGGCAGGTAGATCCAGAGGAATTCGCCGAAGCCGAGCGTCGCGTGAATCGCGAGCCCGAGCGCGAGCAGCGCCGCGTTCATGCCGAGAATGCTCAGCCGCGCCTCGCGCGCGGGCTCGGGCAGATTGAACGGCAGGCGGAAGCGCAGATAGAACTGCCACGACGGCCCGACGCCTAACAACCCGAGCGGATGCCGGTAGACGCGGTAGGCGAGTCGGCCGAGCCACGACATCTCGCTGAACTCGCGCGCGGTGAACACGTCGATCTCGCCGATGCCGCGCTTGTCGAGCCGGCCGATCGTGGCGTGGTGCGTCGCGTGCGCGCTGCGCCAGTACGCGTAGGGCACGAGGCTGATCACGCTGAGCGCGCGCCCGGTCCAATCGTTCGCGGCGCGCGAGTGGAAGAAGGCGCCGTGGCCGCAGTCGTGCTGGATCGAGAACAGGCGCAGCGCGAAGCCCGCAGCCGGAATCGCGAGCACGAGGCTCGCCCAACGACTCGTGTCCGCGAGCTGCCACATCGCGACGAAGAGCGCGAAGAACGCCGCGAGGTTGCCCGCGAGCTGCGCCGCGCTGCGCAACGTTTCGGGCTCGGCGTAGGCGGTGAGAACGCGCTGCCACTGCGCGGACGACATCTCTGCTGCGCTCAAACGAAGCTCCCCGATCGTGGCGACCGAGGCGATGGGGACGCAGCGGGCGCGAACGGCGCATGGGTAGAACGCCGACCGGAGCGAGGCGACGGCGCGCGCGGCTTTTCACAAAGAAGGCACAAAGCGCGCCGGACCTAGGGGCGAGCGAAGCCAAGCTATGGGGTCGCAGGCTTCGGCGGCGACTTGCGCGCCACCCAGGCCTCGACGGCCTTGCGGCAATCGTCGAGATCGCGCTGCGTGAGCTGCGTCTCCACGACGATCAGCGCCCGCCGCGCGCTCGGATGACCCGAGCGCGTCGCGATCTCGAGCCAGCGGCACGCCTCGACGGGATCGCGCAGGGCACCCTTCGCCTCCGCGTGCAGCGTGCCGATCGCGTACTGCGCGTCCGCACTGCCAGCCTCCGCCGCCCGCCGGTACCAGGCGAGCGCCTCGTAGTCGTCCTCGCGCGTTCCGATGCCCATGTCGTGGCGGAAGCCCACTTGGTACTGGTCGATCACGCTGCTCTGCTCGGCGGCCGCGCGATACCAGCGCAGCGCCTCGGCTGCGTCCGCGGCGACGCCAACGCCGCCATCGAGCCGCTGCGCGATCGCCGACTGCGCCTCGACGTCGCCCTGCTTCGCCGCCTCGAGGTAAAGCCGCGACGCCTCGGCGTCGTCTTTCGCGACACCGCGGCCCTGGGCATACATGCTCGCTAGCTGACGCTGCGCCGACTTGTGGCCGAGATCCGCCGCGACCTTCAGCCAGCGCGTGGCGTCACTCGCGCTCGCAGGACTACCGACGCCGAAGTCGACGAGCACACCGAGCCGGTACGCCGACTCCGCATGCCCCCTTCTCCGCCGCCGTGCGGTACCAGCGCTGTGCCTCCGCGTGATTCACCCAGGTCCCCTGGCCCGTCTGATACATCTGCCCGACGACCGACATCGACTCGACATCGCCCGCCTTCGCGCGCTTCAGGCTCTCCGCGAACGCCGCCTCGAAGCCCTGCTGCTGCCTCTCCGCCGTCCGCTCCAGCTCCGCCACCGGATTCGCCGGCACGCAAGCGAGCGCGACCAGCGCGGCCATTAACAACGCGAGGTAGGCGCGCATCGAGTACCCCCGAGAGACGAGACGCAGTCTCGCAAGCCAACGCACTCCTTGGAAGCTCCCCGAACTCTCGAAAGCGCCGGAACGCCCTCGAAGTCGAACGCACCTCCAAAGCGTGTCGGCCGAGGCCGCAAGCGAAGCGCGCAGCAAAGGCCGAGTCTTCGAGGCCGATGCGAAGTAAACAAGGAAAGGGCGACCTGCTCGGTCGCCTTGACCTGCACCCTAAGCGCGCGGCACCCAGAGCAACGCGACGCCATCCACGCTGAGGTCGCCCTTTCGCGGCGCGACCGTGATCTCGCTGATCTCGAGCGCCTCGACGCCGCCCGCGGTGCGGAGCGCGTCGACCTCGGCGTTGAACGCGGCTTCGAGCTCCTTCAGCTGCGCCGCGATCGCCTCGGCGCCCTCCTCCGCGCGCGCGATGTCTTCCTTCTGGCGCGCGGCGCGGCCCACGCTCTTCGCGACGCTCGCGGCGCGCCCGACGTTCGTGGCGCTTGCGAGCTTGCGCCCGAACAGCGCGCCGAGCACCGACGCGCCCATCGAGACCGCGGTCTCGAGCTTCTTGCTCGAGTACTCGTCCTTCTCGCGCTCGGCTCGCTCCTCGGCGCGGCGCAGGCGCTCCTGCAGCTGCGCGAGCTTCGGCGCCCACTTCTGGCGCAGCTTCTCCAGCTCGAGGTCGCGGCTCTCGTGGAGCTTGTCGCGCAGTCGCGCACGGAAGTCCCCGAGTGATTCGCCGGGGTTCGATGTCGCCTTCAGGGCTCTGCACTCGTAAATCGTGAGCGGGCGCGCCTGGAACAGCTTCGACTCGAGCATCTTCGCCCAGCGCGCGTAGCTCGCAGGCCGCTCGGCGAGCGCGGGCAGCGGCGCAAACGACGCGCCGGGCGCTGGCCCCGCTGCGAGCGCGGGCTTGCCGGGCAGCTCCGTGAGCGCCTCCCACGGCGCATCCGCGCTGGCTTCGTCGAGGCGCGAGCTCAGCGCGAGGCTCTGCCACGTATCGAGCTTTGCGGCGGCGTTCACGTAGTGCGCGCTAGCGGTGGCGAACAGGTGCGGCTCGTACGCGAGCGCGCCGCCCGTGCCCGTGGCCGGCGCTGCGGCGAAGCGCTCCTCGATGCCCGTGGGCAACGTGGGGCGCGCTGCGGGCGCCTCCGCGGCAGGAGCCGGAGGCGCGCTCGGCGCGGCCGTAACAACTCCGGGCGCGGCGCTCGGCGCGGGTGTGCTGGGCGCCGTGAGCTTGCGGATCTGCTCGCGCGTGAGCGGCCCGCGCAGGTACGAGAGCGCCCAGCGCGACTCGAACAGCGTCGGCGCGTCGTCGTGCACGTTGTGCATCAGGAACTTGCGATTGCCGAGGCCGGCGAGCACTCGCTCCATCGCACCGCGATCGAACGCCTTGCCGGTCGCGGTGCTCGCGCCTTCGAGGCCTTCGAGCACGCGCAGCTTGTCGCGCTCCGTCTGCAGGCGGCCGAGGAACCACGTGCCGGTGTTGGCGAGGCCCTTGTAGTCGAGGTCGACGGGGTTCTGCGTCGCGAGCATCACGCCCACGCCGTAGGCGCGCGCCTGCTTCAGCAGCGTGAGCATCGGCTGCTTCGACGGCGGATTCGCCGTGGGCGGGAAGTAGCCGAAGATCTCGTCCATGTAGAGCAGCGCGCGCAGCGACTGCGTGCCCGGCTGTGCGCGCATCCACGCGATCAGCTCGGAGAGCAGCAGCGTGACGAAGAACATGCGCTCCCCGTCGCTGAGGTGCGCGATCGAGAGCACGCTGAGGCGGGGCTTGCCCTCGGGCGTGTAGAGCAGGCGCGCGATGTCGAGCGGCTCGCCCTCGAGCCACGCGCCGAAGCTCGGCGAGGCGAGCAGGTTGTTGAGGTTCATCGCGAGCGCCATGCGCTCTTTGGCGGGATAGAACGACTCGAGGTCGAACACGCCGACGCGCTCGAACGGCGGCTGCTGAATCGCGCGAATCAGGCTCGCGAGGTCGAGGTTCTCGCCCTTCGACCACGCGGCGTTCACCACGTTCTGCAGCAGGATCGACTCGCGGCTCTGAATCGGATCCGCGTCGACCCCGAGCAACGCGAGCAAGCTCGCCACCGCGGCCTGAAGGCGCTCGCGCACGGCCTCGGCGTCGCTCGCGAGCGCGGGCGGCGGCGCGTCGAACGAGCGGAGCAGGCGCAGCGGGCGGCCCGCGGTGGAACCGGGCGTGTAGATCGCGACGTCGGCGGCGCTGCGGAACGCGCCGATGCGCTCGGGCGCCTGCCCCCAATCCGCGAGCCCTTTGCGCCAGCGATCGGCGACGGTCTTCGCGTAGTCCGCCGGCGTCGCACCCGCGCGCGCAGCCTCGGCGGGGTCGATCCACGGCGCGAAGTCCTCCGCGCGCAGCTGCGGGAACGTGAGCAGCAGGTTCCCGAGATCGCCCTTCGGGTCGATCGCGAGCGCGGGGATGCCGTCGATCGCGGCCTCTTCGAGCAGCGCGAGGCAGAGGCCGGTCTTGCCGCTGCCCGTCATGCCCACGCACACGCCGTGCGTAGTGAGGTCCTTCGCGTCGTAGAGCAGCGGCGCGTCGCTGGGCGCACCGTCCGCACCGATCACGCGGCCGAGGTAGAAGGAGCCGAGCTTCTCGTAGTCGTCTGCGCGCAGCATCGCGGGATTACATCGCGCGCGTGGCGGCGGCGGCAACCCAAATCGTGTCGCGAGGGACTCGCGATTCGGCCCCGCCTTGGTTTTCGCGCGCGGCTGAACTACCCAACTCCGTTCTTCTGACGCGGAGCTGACGTGCCCGATCGCATCGTGCAGGAGGAGCTGGAGCTGCTCGCGCGGGTTCGCGAGACGCTCGGCGCGAACGCCGAGCCGCCGCCGCCCAACGAGTCCGGGCTCGTGCAGGACCTGCACGGCATCCGCGATCAGCTGCTCGAAGGTGCGCCCGACCTCTACGACCAGACGCAGCTGACGCAGCGCTTCCACGTGCAGAGCTCGGTGCTCGATCAAATCCGCAAGTCGCGCGGCGCGCCGCGCGTCGACGG
Source organism: Deltaproteobacteria bacterium (assembly GCA_016875395.1). Taxonomy (NCBI): domain Bacteria; kingdom Pseudomonadati; phylum Myxococcota; class Myxococcia; species Deltaproteobacteria bacterium. Next base: position 57,076 of record VGRF01000007.1, read on the forward strand.
CGCGTCGCCGTACTTCGCGCACCTGCGCCTCCGCGAAGGCGGGCGCGTGCGCGATCTCTGCATCGGTAAGGCGACGCGCCTCGACCACGGCCTCCGCATCGTCGACTGGCGCAACGCGCCGATCGCGCAGCTCTTCTACCGCTACCAGCAGGGCGACGAGTACGAGGAGGAGATCAGCGGGCGCGTGCAGGCCGGCCACGTCGAGGCGCGGCGCACGGTGACGATTCGCGCGGGTGCGCTCGAGCGCGTCGAGTCGCCCGAGGGCGTGTTCGTGCAGGACGCGAGCGTGGACGAGGGCTGGCGCGTGTCGGCGAAGACGCTGCCGCGCCTCGCGGGCGGCGAAGGCGCGGCGCTGCGCGTGCAGGAAGGCGAAGGCGGCGCGCGGCGGCTCGGCACCGACCCGAGCGGGCGCGCGCTGCGAGCGGACAAGCGCCTGCCGGACATCGCGGGCCTGATCGATCCCGCGCAGTTCGACCTGATCACGCGCCCGAGCGCGGGCCTCGTCGTGATCCGCGGCGCTGCGGGCTCGGGCAAGACGACCGTTGCGCTCCACCGCATCGCGTACCTCGCCTACGACGACGCGCGCATCGACTCGAACGAGACGCTCTTCGTCGTGTTCTCGCAGGGCCTGCGCGACTACGTGAGCCACGTGCTGCCCGCGCTCGGCGTCGCGCGGGTCGCCGTGCGCACCTTCCACCAGTGGTCGAGCGAAGTGCGCCGCCGCCACTTCCCGGGGCTCGCCGAGAACGTGCGCGACGACACGCCCGCGCTCGTGACGCGCCTCAAACTGCATCCCGCGATGGAGACGGCGCTCGAACGCCAGGTCGCGCGCGCGCCCGCCCAAGCCACGCGCGGCCGCGTCGTCGACGACTGGATCACGGTGCTGAGCGATCTGCCGTTCCTGCAGAGCGTCTTCGCGGAGGTCGCGCCGGACGCGTTCCGCGCGGGCCACCTCGAAGAGGCCGTGGCGCATTGCCGGCGCCAGCTCGAGGCGGTGCAGGCCTACATCTCGGGCGACCACGACGCCGAGGCCGAGCTCGATCCCGAGGACGACGCGCTGTTGTTACGGGCGTGGCAGCTGCGGATGGGGCCGCTGCTCGCGCAGAACGGCGCGCCGCTCGAGCTGCGCCACATCGCGATCGACGAGGTGCAGGACTTCTCGCCGCTCGAAGTGCGCGTGCTGATCGAGTGCGCGGGCGAGCGCCGCAGCGTGACGCTCGCGGGCGACACGCAGCAGCACGTGATGCAGGCCGCGGGCTTCACCGATTGGTCGCAGTTCTTCCGCCACCTCGGCCTCGAAGCGGCGCACGTCGACACGCTGCAGATCAGCTACCGCTCCTCCGCCGAGATCACGCGCTTCGCGATGGAGCTATTAGGTCAGCTGCGCGAGAAGGACCTCGCCCTGATGACGACGCGCTCGGGCCCGCCCGTCGAGATCTTCCACTACACCGAGCACGGCGCCTGCATCGCCTCGCTCGCCGATGCGCTGCACGCGCTCGCGAGCGCCGAGCCGCTCGCGTCGGTGGCCGTGCTCACGCCGTCGCGCGAGCTGAGCGAGATCTACTTCCGCGGCCTCCAGCAGAGCGACGTGCCGCGCCTGCGCTGGGTGCAGCAGCAGGACTTCGCGTTCACGCCCGGCGTCGAGGTCACCGATGTCGAGCAAGTGAAGGGCCTCGAGTACGACTACGTCGTGCTCGCCGGCTGCGACGCCGCGCACTTCCCGCCCGACGCCAAGTCGCGCCGCGTCCTTCACGTCGGCGCCACGCGCGCCGTGCACCAACTGTGGGTCACGTGCGTGGGCGAGCCGAGCCGCGTGATCGAGGAAGCCGAGCGCGCGTGCGCGGTGGGCGGCGTAGAGAGCGCTTAGGCGATCGCCGGGCGTGCGAGCTCGCGCAGCGCCGCGCGCGAGCACGACGCCCACCCGGCAGAAAGCGAGCGCCATCGCGACGACGGTGGCCCGTTGATGGAGAGCTCGGCTCCGCCTATTCAGGTCCGCCGCGCCCTCTCGAGTCGCGCTCGCCGAAGTCCACGCCGCGGGGCTCCCCCGGATTTGGGGAGTCGCCTTGCGGAGTGTCGCCTCGCCCGCTGAGGAACCGCTGGAAGCCGTCCGGACGCAGTTCGTCTCGCAGCCGCTGCCAGCGGCTCCTGCGTTTCGGTGCGCGGCGCAGAGCGCTGGCGAACCAGGCGAGCGCGAGGATCAGCCCGGCGCCTAACAACACGACTCGCCAGCCGAGTTCGTCCATCGCAGGCCTCCGCTGCGCAATGCGCGAGTGAGTCCTTAGCCGCGAAACCTCAGAGCGCCCGCTGCCACCACCCGACGTCCCAGTAGCGCCCGTGCTTGCGGCCTACCTCGCTGTAGCGGGCGACCAGCGCGAAGCCGAGGCGCTCGTGCATGCGCACCGAGGCGTCGTTGGGCAGCGTGATGCCTGCGAGCAGGCGGTGCACGTCTTCGCCGCGCAGCGCGTCGAAGAGCGCGGCGTACATGCGCGGGCCGATGCCGCGCGCGCGTTCGGCAGCGTCGACGTAGATCGTGACCTCGACGCTCGTCTCGTATGCGGCCTTCGGGCGGTACTGCATCGAGCTCGCGTAGCCGATCACGCGGCCCGCACGCTCGGCGACGAACAACTGGTGCCGCCCGCTCGCCGCGAACTGCGCGAGCCAGGGCTCACGCTCGGCTTCCGTGTACGGCTTCACGTCGAAGGTGATCGCCGTCGTCTCGACGTAGTGGTTGTAGATCTCGACGATGCGCGCGAGGTCTCGGCGCTCCGCGCGGCGAATCTCGACTGCGAGGTCCGTGCTCATGCGCGGAGAGTATGCGCAGCGCGGGCGCACGAGCCGAGCCGCGTGCAGCGCGACGTGCACGGATCCGCGCGCCGGAGCCGCGGCCGGCGCAATCAGCTTCGGCGCGAGCGCGGCCGATGCGTGCGCCATGACCGAGTGCCCCAAGTGCGGCTTCGAGACCGGCTTCGAGAGCGAGTGCGCGCGCTGCGGCGTCGTGTTCTCGCGCTGGCGGGCGCCGGCGGTCGCGACACCCGAAGCGACTCCGGAGCCTTCGCTCGAAGCAGTCGCGGAGCCCGAGCCTGCGCGCGGGCCGCACGTCGATTCGCTCGGCTGGGCGTGCTTCGGCGGAGGGCTCGTCGCCGCGTTCCTCGCGCTTCAGTTCTGGCCGACGCAGGCCGCGCTCGGCGCGATGACCACGCTCGTTCACGAGATGGGGCACGCCGCGTTCGGCTGGCTGTTCGGGTACCCGTCGATTCCCGCGTTCGACTTCAGCTACGGCGGCGGCGTCACGCTGCAGCAAGACCGCATCGCGCTGCTCGGCGTGGGGGTCGCCGCCGCGCTCGCGTACGCCGCGTACGCAATGCGCGAGCGCGCGCCGCTGCGAAACGCCCTGCTCGCGGCGCTGGCGCTCTACGTGCCGCTCGCGCTCACGCGCGGGCACGAGGCCGCAATCCTCGCGATGGGCCACGGGGGCGAGCTGTGCTTTGCGACGCTCGCGCTGCACCGCGCGCTCTCGGGCCGCGGCTGCAAGCTCGAAGCGGAGCGCCCGCTCTACGGCCTGATCGGCTGGTTCATCGTGCTCTCCGACGTGCGCTTCGCCTGGCAGCTGCGCACGAGCGCCATCCACCGCGAGCTCTACGAAGAGGCCAAGGGCGGCGGGCACTGGATGGACTTCTCGCGCCTCGCGAACGAGTTCTTCCACGTGCCGCTCGACACGATCGTGGCCGTGTTTCTCGCGCTGCTCGTCGTGCCGCCGCTCGCCGCGCTCGCGCTGCAGCGACTGCGGCGCGATTGAGGCGCACGCGCGAAACTCGGCGCTGCTTCAGGAGCCGTGCGTGAGAGAGCTGCGCGACATCTTGGCGGCCTACGAGCAGCTCGCGGCGCGCGGCGAACGCGGCGTGCTCGCGAGCGTCGCGGGCGTTGCGGGCTCGACCTACCGGCGCGCGGGCGCGCGCATGCTCGTGCTCGCGGACGACACGATGGTCGGCCTGATCAGCGGCGGCTGCCTCGAGGGCGATCTGCTCGAGCACGCGCGCGCGGTGCGCGAGACCGGTACGCCGAAGCTCGTGCAGTACGACCACCGCGGGCAGGACGACATCGTGTGGGGCCTCGGGCTCGGCTGCGCCGGCGCCGTGGACGTGTGGCTCGAGCGCGTCGACGCCACGCAGCCAGGCCCGCTCGCACAGCTCGGCGCGTGGAGCGAGGCGCGCACCAGCGGCGCGATCGCGACGGCTCTCGATGGCGCGCGCGCGGGCCAGCGCCGCACGCTCGACGCGCAGGCAGGCTTGTTAGGGACGCTCGCGGTCGCCGAGGTCGACGCCGCGCTCGAAAACGCGCTCGCGAGCGGCCACGGGCGGCGCTTCACGAGCGCGAGCGGTGAGTCGATCTGGCTCGAGATGGCGCGCGCCCCGGTGCGCCTCGCGCTGTTCGGCGCCGGCCCCGATGCGATTCCGCTGTCGCGCATCGCGCGCGAGCTCGGCTGGGACGTGGTGGTGAGCGACCACCGTGCGGCCTACGCGGTCGCCGAGCGCTTCCCCGGCGCCGACGTGCGCCACGTCGAGGTGGCGCAGTCGGTCGTGCGCGCCGCTGTCGATGCGCGCACGCACGCGATCGTGATGACGCACCACTACCTGCACGACCGCGCGATCCTCGCCGCGCTGCTCGCGACGCCCGCGCCGTACATCGCGGTGCTCGGCCCGAAGCAGCGCACGCACGACCTGCTCGCCGAGATCGCCGCGACCGGCCCGCGCGTGGGCGACGACGAGCGCGCGCGCGTGTTCGGCCCCGCCGGCCTCGACATCGGCGCCGACGCGCCCGAGGAGATCGCGCTCTCGATCTGCGCCGAAGTGCAGGCCTTCGCGAGCGGCCGCAGCGGCGGCGCCCTGCGCGAGCGCAAAGGCCCGATCCACGAGCCCGCGGCGTAGCGGTAGTGCCCGCCCGAATCCCCGCGCGACGCAACTACGCAGGGTCTGACCCCTTCCGAGCGGCGGGATGCCCGTAACCGCGGTGCTTCTCGCTGCCGGCGGCTCGCGGCGCCTCGGCGAGCCCAAGCAGCTGCTGCGGCTCGCGGGCCAGACGCTCATTCGACGCGCAGCGCTTGCGGCGCTGGGCTCGCGCGTAGGGCGCGTGCTCGTCGTGACTGGTGCGCGCGCCGCCGAGGTGGAAGCGGCGCTCACCGGGCTCGCGGTGGAGTGCGTGGGCTGCGAGCGCTGGGAGGCGGGGCTCGCCGCTTCGCTGCGCACGGGCGTCGAGGCCGCGCTCGCACGCGGCGACGAGAGCGTGCTCGTGATGCTCGCGGATCAGCCCGCAGTCGATGCTGCGCTGCTCGACGCGTTGATTGCGCAGCACGCCGCGGGCGCCGAGATCGCGGCGTGCGAGTACGGCGGTGAGCCCGGCGTGCCCGCGCTGTTCTCGCCGCCCTATGCGCGCAAGCTGCTCGCGCTCGAGGGCGACCGCGGGGCAAAGGCGCTGCTCGTGCGCGAACGCGCCCACCGCGCGCTCGTGCCGTTCCCGGACGGCGCGCTCGACGTCGACACGCGCGACGACTGGGAGCGCGCGCGGCGGATTCTCGAAGCGCGAGCCGCGGATCGCGCGTGACGCGCAGGCGCAGAGTCGAACGCTGGCTTACGGATCGGTTGCGTTGGAAGCTGTGCTCCGCCCCGAGGTCGCGATGACGCAGCGCAAGTCCTGGGATCTCTCGTTCGACTCGTGGATCGACGCGCAGATCCGCGAGGCGAAGTCGCGCGGGCTGTTCGACGAGTTATCGGGCGCGGGCAAGCCGCAGACGAATCTGCGCGACGCCGAAGACCCGATGTGGTGGGCGAAGCAGTTCTTGCGTCGCAAAGAGGTGTCGTATCTACCGCCGGCGATCGAGGTGAAGGTGCGCGCGCAGAAACTGCGCGAGGTGCTCGCGGGCTTCCCGAGCGAGCGCGCCGTGCGCGAGGCGGTGGACGCGCTGAACGCCGACATTCGCCGCGTGAACCGCACCGCGACCGACGGGCCGATGACGACGCAAGCGCCGCTCGACGTCGAGGAGCTCGTGACGCGCTGGAGCGCAGCGCGCTCGGAAGCGAGCGGTGCCGCGGCGCCGGGCAGCGCCACGCTTCATCTCGAAGCGCGCGAGGGCGACGGCAGCACGCGCGCGAAGCGCCGCGCACTCTTCGAGATCAAGCCCACGAAGCGATGATCCCGCAAGCGGAGCGCGCAGCGAAGCAAAGCCGAGCGGAGGCATCCCGACGGGAGCCGAGCGAAGATCGAACAGTGGCTCGCGGTGCGTGGAGTCTCGTCGTCGGGTCTCCGCGCATCTCGAGTCGGTCTCCCAACAAGCGAGGCCGCGATGGCGAAGCTCGAGTTCTTTTTCGACTGCAGCAGCCCGTGGACGTACCTCGCGTTCCACAAGATCGAGGGCGTCGCACGCGCGCACGCAGCGCAGCTCGTGTGGCGGCCGATCCTCGTGGGCGGCGTCTTCAACACGGTGAACGACACGGTCTACGCCGCGCGCGAGAAGCCGAACCCGCGCAAGGCGAAGTACAGCTCGAAGGACCTCCAAGACTGGGCGCGCCTCTACGGCCTGACGATCGCTTGGCCCAAGGTGTTCCCGGTGAACAGCGTGAAGGCGATGCGCGCGGCGATCGCGCTGGAGGAGCGCGGCAAGCTGCCGGCATGGTCGCGCGCCTGCTTCGAGAGTTATTGGGGGCGCGGCGAAGACCTCTCGCAGGACGCGGTGCTCGAAGCGATCGCGAAGCAGCAGGGCCTCGACGCGAGCTGGCTGTTCGCGCGCATCGCAGCGCCCGAAATCAAGGAGCAGCTGCGCAAGAACACCGACGAGCTGATCGCGCGCGGTGGCTTCGGCTCGCCCACGATGTACGTGAACGAGTCCGACATGTTCTTCGGCAACGACCGGCTGCCGCTCGTCGAGGCGGCGCTGAAGCGAGCGGGGTGACCCCGTGCACGGCGAGCTCTCTCCTCTCCGCGTCCGCGCGACTCGGCCCTCGAAATCGCGGCGCCTCCACCAGCGCGAAGCGCTGCAGGCCGCGCGCCGCGAGCCGTAGGCGAGCCAAGACAGCAACATGTGCGACACGTTCGTGCGCGTGCTTCCCGATCGCGTGCTGTTCGCGAAGAACAGCGACCGCGATCCGAACGAGGCGCAGCTGCTCGAGTGGCACGCGCGCCGCACGCACGAGAGCGGCGCGCGCGTGCGCTGCACGTGGATCGAGATCGACGAGGCGCGCGAGACGCACGCGGTGGTGCTCTCGCGCCCGTTCTGGATGTGGGGCGCCGAGATCGGCGCGAACGAGCACGGCGTCACGATCGGCAACGAGGCCGTGTTCACGGACCAGCCGTACGCGCCGAGCGGCCTCACGGGCATGGACTTGTTACGGCTCGCGCTCGAGCGCGCGGAGTCTGCCGAGCGCGCCGTCGCCGTGATCGGCGAGCTGCTCGAGACGCACGGCCAAGGCGGCGGCTGCGGGCACGAGAATCGCGCCTTCACCTACCACAACAGCTACCTCGTCGCGGACACTCGCGGCGCGTTCGTGCTCGAAACCGCGGACAAGAATTGGCGCGCGGTGCGCATCGGCGGCGCGTACGCGATCTCGAACGCGCTCACGCTGCCCGAGCTTGCGCGCGAGCACGCCGATCCCGTGCGCGGCCGCCTCACCGCTGCCGATACACGCCGCGCGTGCACGCTCGCCGCGGCGCAGCGCGCGGAGTCGCTCGCCGATCTCGCCGCCGCGCTGCGCTCGCACGGGCCCGATGCCGGCGACTCTCCTCGCTACCGCTGGCACAACGGCGGCCTGAACGCGCCGTGCGTCCACGCGGGCGGGCGGCTCGCCGCGTCGCAGACCACGGCCTCGTGGATCGCGGAGCTCTCGCCTCGAGGGGTTAGGCACTTCGCGACTGCGACCGCCGCGCCCTGCACCTCGCTGTTCAAGCCCGTGCGCGTGAGCGAGCCGCTCGATCTCGGCGCGGCGCCCGAGGATCGCTTCGATGCGAGCACGCTCTGGTGGCGGCACGAGCGCCTGCATCGCGCCGTGTCGCGCGATCCGACGCGCCTGCTGCCGCTATTCGCAGACGAACGCGACGAGCTCGAAGCGGGATGGTTCGCGAGCGGCGCGAAGATCGAGCCGAGCGCGGCGTTCGCGGAGGGCGAACGGCACCTCGCGGCCTGGACGGCGCGCGTGCTCGACGCGGCGGCCACCGCGCCTCGCGACGCGCGGCCGGGCTTCGTGCAGCGCTATTGGGCGAAGCGCGATGCACGGGCGCGAATGCCGGCCTGAGCGCGAGCGAGCCCCCGCGTCCTTCGCTCGGCTTCGCCTCGAGGCGGTTCGTGCATGTGCGCACTTCCTCGGCACCGCGCGCTTGGGACGCACGCGCCTCGCTCGCGCGCGCTAGAGAGTGGGTGCATGCAGCGGGTTCCTTCGCGCGAGGCGCTTCTTCGGTACGCGGCGTTTCAGCTGCCGGGCATTGCACTGGCGGGTGCGCTCTCGTTCGCGGCTTGGGAGTGGTTCGCGGTGCCGGCGTGGGCGGTGAGCGCGGCGTTCGCGCTGTGGGTGGCGAAGGACGCCGTGCTCGCGCGGTTCGTGGCGCATGCGTACGAGCCGAGCGCGCGCGGCGGGCCGCACGATCTTGTGGGGAAGCGCGGGGTGGCGGAGACGGAGCTCGGGCCGCACGGGACGGTGCGCATTCGTGCGGAGCGCTGGCGCGCGACGTGCGCGCTCGGCGTAGATCGCATCGAAGCGGGCGCAGCGGTGCGCGTGGTGGAGATCGAGGGGCTGACGGTGATCGTCGAGCCGGCGGGTTGAACTCGCTGCGGGCTTCGCCGAAGTTCCGGCGCCGTGCCTAACACCAAGCCGCGCCGCTCCCCACTCGACAAGCTGCTGAGGCTCTTCACGCTCGACCCGCTCGACCGCGATCTCTTTCTCGCCGAGACGCCGAAGGGCGAGGGGCGCCTGTTCGGCGGGCTCGTCGCCGCGCAGTCGGCGCTCGCGGCGAGCGCGACGGTGCCGGCGGATCGCGCGCTGCACTCGCTGCACGCGTACTTCCTGCGCCCAGGGCGGCACGACGCGCCGATTCGCCTGCTCGTCGACCGCATCCGCGACGGGCGCTCGTTCACGACGCGCCGCGTGGTCGCGCATCAAGCGGGCGAGGCAATCTTCAACCTCGACGCGAGCTTCTGCGTGCACGAGCCGGGCGTCTCGCACCAAGATCCGAAGCCGGCTGCGCCGCCGCCCGAGGGCCTGCCCGATTGGGAGGATCTACGCGCGGAGATGCTGCACGACACGCGCGCGAAGCGGCGCCAGGCGGTCGAGGTGCGCGTGTGCGACCCCGACGACCCGAGCGGCGCGAAGCAGCCGCCTAACAAGCGCGTCTGGCTGCGCACGATCGAGGCTCTGCCCGACGACCCGCGCATCCACGAAGCGATGTTCGTGTACGCGAGCGACCGCACGCTGCTCTCGACCGCCTCGCGACCGCACGGCCTGCCCTGGGGCAAGCGCAGCGTCGCGAGCCTCGACCACGCGGTGTGGCTGCACCGCCGCGCGCGCTTCGACGGCTGGATCCTCTACGCCTCGCACAGCCCCGTCGCCCACGACGCGCGCGGCCTCGTCTACGGCGCGATGTACGACGCGAGCGGCGCGCGCGTCGCGTCGGTGGTGCAAGAAGGCTTGGTGCGCGTGCCGCGCTGAGCCCTCAGGCGCGGCGCCGCACGAACAGCGCGGCGGCGGCAGCGCCCAGCATGGCGAGCGCCGCCGGCTCGGGCACGCTGTTCACGCTGACGCGCAGGTTGTCGATCGCCCACGACTCGTCGTCGAGGCTCTGGTTCCCCGGGCCTTGCATCAGGAACGTGATCGTCACGCTCGATGCGGTGTGGGGAATGTTCGAGAACACCGGGTCGGCCCCCATGTCGTACGCGGAGTCGGTGAAGAAGCCGCCGGGACCGCTGCAGCCGAGGTCGACGTGGCGCGCGAGCGTGACGCCCGGCGGCGGCACGTAGCTCTGGACTTGGGTCGGCAGCGCGTTCGCGAAGGACTCGTTGAAGATCTCGACGCCGTCGACGCTCACGACGAAAAAGTCACCGGACGGGAAGGAGCCGGTGCCGTCCAGCGAGTCGATCGCGGCGAACAGGAACGCGAGCGAGAGCGAGTCGTGCTGGGGAAGGTTGTTCAGCGTGAGGGTGATCGTGTTCGCAGGAATCGTTCGCAGGAAATTCCCACCGAACTGATTGCCGCTCGCACCGAGGCCGCCACTCAGCGCGACTGGCACGCCGTTCAGCGTGGCGGCGAGCGTGCCCGGCACCAATCCGGCGTCGGTCACGATCTGCACCGTGAAGCTCGGCGTCGTGACCGTGGCGTTCTTCGCGGGAGACACACTCACGATCCCGAAGAGCCCGCAGCCCCCGCTGAGGGAGCTGAGACCGAACAGGACCGCCAGCAACAGCGAACGCAGCGAACGCACAGGGGCACCTCCAAGACGCGAACGAACGGAAGCGCGCAGTATATGAGCGGTCGAGCCGAGTCTGGGCTCGTATTGGCGTAGGCGAATCCCGGCGGACGGGTCGATCCATTCCACACGAGAGTGCGAGCCCTTGCGAAACCATCGAGCCGCGCGGCCGCCTACAGGGAATGAGTCGCGCGACGGAGCGGGCCTGCGGGCCCCGGCAACCGGCGGGTCGAGCGAGGCGAAAGTGCTCGCGATCGCAGCGATGCGAACGCGTGGACGGATCCTCGGGCAGGACCGGCGCGCCCGAACCGTGCTCGCGGAGGCGGATGCGCGCCTCATTGCCGCGTGCGGAGTTTTCCGCCTCGGATCGCGCGAAGTGCGAACCCGCCGGGAAAGTGCGTCGTAGCCGCTTCGTTCGGGCTCGCCCGTCCCGACGTGGAGGCATCGATGACGCACGGAACCGACGAAGCGCGCGAAACGCTGCGCAACCTGCACCGCAACCGCCCGGAGCGGCGCATCGCCGGCGTGTGCGCCGCGCTTGCCGATCACCTCGAGCTGCCGCTCGCGGTCCTGCGCGCCGCGTTCCTGATTGGCGCGCTGCTGCCCTCGATCAACGGGCTCGTGATCGCGCTCTACCTCGGCATCTGGTTCCTGACGCCGCCCGACTACGGCGCGCGCAGCGGCATGGACCGCGTGCTCGACGCGCTGCGCGATCTCTTCGGCGGCGACGCGCCGAGCTCCTCGAGTCGCTGACGATCGAGTCGGATGCGCGGGCTGCGCGCTCCGCTTGCCCGGTCGACTCCGCTCGGCTCCGCCTCGCTGCGCGCTTCTCTTGCTAGCTCCGGTGGTTGGCCCAGCGATCCCAGTGTGTGAGGCGCTTGCCGGGAATGCGCTGGGCGCGCTGGAACGTCTCGCCCTTGAACCACGCGACGGGCAGCAGCGCGACCTGCGTGAAGCGCTCGAACGGAATCCCTAACAGCTCCGCCGCCTCCTTCTCGAACGGGAGGTGCAGCGTCGTCCAGGCAGAGCCGAGCCCGCGCGCGCGGGCCGCGAGCATGAACGACCACACCGCAGGCAGGATCGAGCCGTACACCGAGGCCTGCGCGAACGCGGGCGCATTCTCGACACGCCCCTCGATCAGCGGGATGAAGTGCACGGGCACCTCGTGCAGGTGCTCCACGAGATAGTGCGCGGAGTCGAGCACGCGCGGCCGCTGCGCGGCGCGCGGATCGCCCTCGCCGTACTGCGGCTGCTCCTTCCGGTTCACGTACGGGAGGAACGCCTTCTTGTAGAGATCGGCGAGCGCTTTCCGCTTCGCCGCGTCGGTCACGAACAGGAACTGCCAGCCCTGCGAGTTCGAGCCCGTCGGCGCCTGCAGCGCGATCTCGATGCACTCCTCCAGCAGCTCCGCCGGCACCGGGCGCGCGAGATCGAGGCGCTTGCGCACGGAGCGCGTCGTGGTGAGAAGCTCGTCTGCGGCTTTGAGATCGATCGGCATGGTTCACTTCCGGATCGGGTGGGCGACGCGAGTCGGGCTCGTGGTCGCGCTGTTTCCGCGCGTTTACCACGAACGAGCCTGCTTCGCCGCGCGTGTGGCCGCGTTCGCGCTGCTGGAGGAAGGATCCAGCGTGTTCGCGAGCGGCGCTGCGTTCGCGTTGAACCGCGTCGACTCGGAGCCATTCGGAGTAACCTGAGCTCGCTGCTGCGATGTCGTCACGACGGAAGCGAAAGCGTGAACTGCACGAGCTGCGAACACCAGAACTCTCGGGGCGCTCGCTTCTGCGAGATCTGCGGAGCGCGCATGCCGCGCAGCTGCGCAGGCTGTGGCGCGGCGCTGTCGGGGGCCGCGCGTTTCTGCTCGCAGTGCGGGCTGCCCGACGAGTCGAACGTCCAGGGTGCGCCCGTTGCAGCACCCGCTCCGCGCGCGGAGCCCGCCCTCGCACAAGGGACCACCGGCGAGCGCCGGCAGCTCACCGCGATGTTCTGCGACATGGTCGGCTCGACCTCGCTCGGTCAACGGCTCGATCCCGAGGAGCTGGGCCGGGTCATCTCGGCCTATCAGGGCGTTTGCTTCGAGGCCGTCAGGCGCTTCGAGGGCCACGTCGCGCAGCTGCTCGGCGACGGCGTGCTGGTTTACTTCGGCTACCCGCAGGCGCATGAAGACGACGCGCAGCGCGCCGTCCGCGCCGCGCTCGAGATTCAGCGTGAGCTCGAAGCGCGCAGCGCCGAGCACAAGCAGCGCGGCGAGCCGGAGCTGCGCGCGCGCATCGGCATTCACACCGGCCCGGTGGTCGTCAGCCGGCTCGGCGGCGAAGCGCACCAAGAGACCCTCGCGCTCGGCGACACGGTGAACGTCGCGGCGCGGCTCCAGGCAATCGCCGAGCCGGGTTCAGTCGTCATCAGCGACGCCGCGCTGCGCCTCGTGGCCGGTCTGTTCGTGACGCGCGATCTCGGCGCGCCCGGCTTGAAGGACATCGCGCAGCCGATTCGCGTGCACGCCGTGCTGCGCGTGGCAGGCGTGCGTGCGCGCGATGCCACTGCGCGGAGCGACTTGCCCCTGCTCGGCCGCGACCGCGAGGTCGACCTGCTGCTCGATCGCTGGGAACGAACGCGCGAGGGCTTCGGGCAGGTCGTCGCGATCACGGGCGAGCCGGGCATCGGCAAGTCGCGGCTCGTGCGCGAGTTCAGCGAGCGCATCGCCGCCGACGCGCACACCGCGCTCGATCTCGCGTGCTCGCCGTTCGCGACGGGCAGCGCCTTCCAGCCCGCGATCGAGCTGTTCGAGCGCGGCTTCGGCTTCGCCGAGACCGACGCGCCGGCGGAGCGGCTCGCGAAGCTCGAAGCCGCGCTCATGCAGATCCCGGGCGTCGAGCCGAAAGATGCGGTGCCGTATCTCGCAGCGCTGCTCGGGCTACCGCCTTCAGCGCGTTTCCCGCTCGAGCACATGAGCCCGGAGCTGCAGCGCGAGAAGACGTTGCAGGCGCTCTCGGCGCCAGCGCTCGCGATGCTGCGCATGCAGCCGCTCGTGATGTTCGTCGAGGATCTGCACTGGAGCGATTCATCGACGCTCGATCTGTTAGGGCGGCTGATCGAGCAGACCCCCGCACAGCGCCTCATGCTCGTGCTCACCTACCGGCCGAGCTTCGAGCCGCCTTGGTCGCTCGCGCGCTCGTACGTGACGCCGCTCGCGCTGTCGCGCCTCAACCATCGCGCGACGCTCGCGATGATCGAAGCCGCCGCGGGGCTGAAGCTGCCCGAGCGCGTGCTCGAGGATCTCGCGGAGCGCACGGACGGCGTGCCGCTGTTCGCCGAAGAGCTTGCGCGCACGCTCGTCGAGTCGGGCGTGGGCGTCGCGAGCGAGGGCCGCTTCGAGCTGCGCGGCCGGCTCGCGGAGCTCTCGATCCCGACCACGCTGCAAGGCTTGCTGATGGCGCGCCTCGATCGCCTCGCCGCCGGCAAGCCTGTTGCGCAGCTCGCGGCGACGCTCGGGCGCGAATTCTCCTACGCGCTGATCGAAGCCGTCGGCGAGGTCTCGCCGGTCGAGCTTCGCAGCGGACTCGAACAGCTCGTGAACTCCGAGATTCTCTTTCGCCGCGGCGACCCGCCCGACGCCACGTACAGCTTCAAGCACGCCCTGCTGCAGGACACGGCGTACGAGTCACAGCTGAGGAGCCGTCGGCGCGAGTTGCACGCTCGCATCGCTGACGCGCTCGACCAGCATTTCGCCGCGCGCGTCACGGCGGAGCCGCAACTCGCGGCGCATCACTGCGCAGAGGGCGGCCTCGTCGAGCGCGCGATCGGCCACTACGCGCAGGCGGCGCGCCAGGCGATCTCCCGCCTCGCAAACCCGGAGGCGATCGACTACTTCGGCCGCGCGCTCGATCTGCTCGCGACGGTGCCCGAAAGCGCAGCGCGCGACCAACAGGAGATCGCGCTGCGAATCGCGCTCGCGGGGCCGCTCTCGCCGCACGCCTATGCGCCGGAGACGGTCGCGAACTTCACGCGCATCGAGGCACTGTGCGAAGCGCAGAGCCCCGGCCCAGCGCGGCTGCCCGCGCTGCTCGGCCTCGCGGTGCTTCACCAAACGCGCGCCGACTCTCAGCGCTCGGCGCGCTGGGCGCAGGAGCTGTTAGGGGTCGCCGAGGCGCTCGGCATCGTTCCGCTGCGGGTCGCGAGCCACGCGATGCTCGGGACCTCCGCTTCCACGCTAGTCGGCTGGGCCGAGTCGTGTCGGCACTTCGAAGAAATGACGCGGCTCGCAGCGGAAACGGAGATGCCGGCGCCATCCGCCGCGTTCGACCTCGACGTCATGGGGGCGTTCGGCGGCGCGTACGCGATGAGCCTCGTACTCTTCGGCAAGCCCGATCGCGCGCTGGCCGTGCTCGCAGGTGCGATCGAGCGCACGCGCAAGCTCGGGCACGCCTTCTCGCACGCGTACGCCTGTGTGATGGGTGCCGGCACACACTATTTCCTCGACGACCCCGAGCGTGCGCTCGAAGTCGGGCGTGAGGGTCTCGGAGCCTCCCGCGGCCGCGGCTTCGCGATCCTCGACGCTACCTCCCACACGATCTGCGGGTGGGCGCGCGTCAAGCTCGGCGACGCGGACGGCGCGGACGAGGGCGAACGAGGCCTCGCGCTCCACGGCGGTGGCAGCAGCATCGCCGGCATCGAACACCTGCTGATCGTGGGTGCGGAGATCTCGCTCGAGCTCGGACGCTACGAACGTGTGACTGAGCAACTCGATCGGGCGTACGCGTTGAGCCGCCGCGTGGAGGGCAGAACGAATGGGCCGAGAATCCCCTCGCTGCGCGCGGAGATGCTCTTGCAGACGGACGGCGACCTCGCTGAAGCGCAGCGCCTGCTGCTCGAAGCGATCGCGGGCTGGCGCGACATCACATGCCCATGGATGGAGGTACGCTCCGCGTGCCTGCTCGGAGAGATCGCGCTGCGCACGGGCGACCGCGCGCCCGCACGCGAGCGCCTCGCCGCGCTGCTCGCGACCCTCGACGAGGGCGCGAACACGCGGCGCATCCGCGGCGCGCGCGAGCTGCTCGCGAAGCTGAGCTAAACCCGCGCGATTACGCCAGCTTGCGCACCAGCGGCTCGCACTGCTCGATGAAGCGCAGCGCCTCCGCCTCGCCGCGACCGGGCAGCATCAGGATCAGGCGGTCGACGCCGAGGTCGGCGAACGCGCGCGCGCCCGCCTCGTCGACGGGGCGCGGCGGCGTGATGCTGATCTCGAGCGCGCCGAGCGCCGCGGGCCGCTGCACTTCCGCGCGCGCTGCGGCGATGCCCGCGAGGTCACCCTTCGTCGCCGCGAGATCGCGCGCGAAGCCGTACCAGCCGTTGCCGCGCAGGAGCGCGCGCTTGAACGCGCTCGCGCTCATGCCGCCCACGACGATCGGCGGATGCGGCTTCTGCACCGGCCGCGGCTGCGCGTCGACGCCGCTGAACTTCACGGTGCGCCCCGCGAACGCGGGCTTCTCCAGCGTCCAGATCGCGCGCATCGCGTCGATGTACTCGTCGGCGCGCGCGCCGCGGTCTTCGAAGCGCGCGCCGAGCGCGTCGAACTCGGGCTTCAGGTAGCCCGCGCCCAGCCCGAAGATCAGCCGCCCGTTCGAGAGCACGTCGACGCTCGCGAGCTCCTTCGCGAGCACGAGCGGATTGCGCTGCGGGAGGATGATGATCCCGGTGCCGAGCTTCACGCGCTGCGTGTGCGCGGCGAGGAACGAGAGCGACGCCGCGGGATCGAGCATCGGATGCTGCGGCGGCGCGGGCGACGGCAGCGCCTGCGGATCCGGCAGCACGACGTGCTCGCCCGTCCATAATGACTCGAAGCCGGCGGCCTCTGCGGCGCGCGCCACCTTCGCCGAAGTCTCCGGCTGCGCACACGGGCCGGTGTTGATGCCGAACAAGCCGAAACGCATGGGGGGTGCTCCTCGCGGGCCAAAGTACCGCGGCTCGGTGTGCGGGCGCGCGGGCGGGGACTGCGAGCGAGGGGTGCGGCTGGAGCCCGGTCGTCGCGAGCGGGAAGCGCAGCGGATGCAGCTGGCTGGCGCTGCGCGCCGCAGCTGATCCGCTCTGTGTGGCGCCGTGTCGAGCGCGGTTGCGCGTGGCACGCTGCGCGAGATGTCGGCGGAATCCGAGGTGCTCGCGCTCGAGCGCGCGGCGTTCGAGGCGTGGCAGGCGGAAGAAGTCGCCGCGCTCGGGCCGTGGCGGCTGCGCTTCATGCACGGCGTCACGGGCCGCGCGAACTCGGTGTGGGCGGCGTCAGGCGAGCCGCCGCAGGGCTTCGCGCGCGCGACCGACGAGGTCGAGGCGTGGTACGCGGCGCGCGGTCTCGCGCCCACGTTCCAGCTCTCGCCGATCAGCGACGCGCGCCTCGACGCGCTGCTCGAAGCGCGCGACTACGCGCGGCTGGATCCTGTGAGCGTGCAAGTCGCAGACGCGGCGCGCGTCGGAGAGCTACTCGCTGGGCGCGACGGAGTCCGCTGCGAGAGCGCGCTCGACGACGCGTGGTTCGAGCTCTCCGGAACGCGCGGGCGCTTTCACGGCGCCGAGATTCACGTGTACCGCGCGTTCCTCGAGCGCATCGCGCCGCGCGCCGGCTTCGCGCTCGCGCGCGACGAGCGCGGCGCCGCCGCAGCGGTGGGCCTCACGATCGTGGCGCCTCCGTACGCGGGCGTGTTCTCGATGCTCACGCTGCCCGAGCAGCGCCGGCGCGGGCTCGCCGCCGCGTTGTTAGGCGAGATCGCGCGCTTCGCGCTCGCCCGCGGTGCCACGCGCCTCTACCTGCAGGTCGAGATGCAGAACGCCGGCGCGCTGACGCTCTACGCGCGCGCCGGTTTCACCGAGTCGCATCGCTACTGGTATCGGCGCCGCGCCTAACTACTTCTTCCCCGCCGCTTTCTTCTTTGCGCCCGCCTTCGCCTTCACGACACGCGCCTTCTTCGCGCGCGGCTTCGGCGGCGCCGACGTCTCGGGCCGCGCCGTCATGCTCGCCATCGCCGCGTTCATCTCCTCGAACGAGACGTCGCGAATGCGCGTGTGGAAGAACCACTGCTGCCCCTCGAGGTCGGTCGCGTTGTAGACGCGATCGCCATAGAACATGTCCGCCGGCTCGCTCGTGACCTTGGCGCCCGCCTCGCGCGCGCGAGCGCAGTGCGCGTCCACGTCGTCGACGTACACGAGCACCGAGCCGTGCCGATCCTTCAGCGCGCGCCTCGGCTCGTACCCCTCGGGCGTGCCGAGGTAAATCACCGCGTCGCCCAGCGCGAGCTCCGCGTGCATCACGGCCTCGCCTGGACCAGGCAAGACGCTGCGGACCTCGAACCCGAACGCCTTCGCAAGAAAGTCGATCGCGCTCTTGCCCTTCTTGTACGAGAGATACGGAACGATCCGCTGCGTGTTCGGGGGAAGATTCGCCATGAGGCCTCCACTCGAGTTGTTACGAAATCGGGCGACCGCGTCGCGCCCGCCCAAGTATCCGCGACCACCCTACACCCGCTCCGACGGCGCAAGGCAGCGATTCACACGGTGCACGTACGTCCCAGGTGCGCGATTTCGTGCACGTACGTCCCATGTGCGCGTTTTCGTGCACGTACGTCCCAGGTGCGCGCGGTGCGCAGGATGCCCGCCGCGAAGCTCGGGGGCCTCGATGGCCCCCGAGCTTCGCCATTCCCACGCAAAGCAAAGCTGTCGCGCCCGGGCGTCCACGATGCCCGCCGGCGCGAGTGGCGGGCGGGGCGGACGGGCGTCGGAGCGGAGCCCCGGGCCTTAGCGTCCAAACCGGCGCGCCTCGAACTCACTGCCAGTGGCGTGAGCGCGAAAGCACGCCCAGGTGCAGCGCGTTCGCGACACTCAACCCGGCGAACCAACCAAGCAAAGGGGCGGAGTCCCGACCCTCCGCCCCGCCCGCCACTCGCGCCGCCTCGATACTCTGAGTCCTCGCGCGGCGAGTCCGCGACGCCGCGCGATCCGATCTCTTACTCCGAAAGCTCCGCCGCACTAAACCCGTACGCCGCCGCCATCTCGCCGTCACGCCGCGCGATCAGCTTCCCGAGCCCCACCATTACCTTGCACTGCTTCACCGTCGCGTCGTCCTGCATCTTGCCTTCGATCATCACGGTGCCGGAGCCGTCGCCCATCGCGGCGATCACCTTCTTCGCCCACAGCACCTCGTCCGGCGGCGGGCTGAACACGCGGCGCGCGATCTCGATCTGGCCGGGGTGCAGCGACCACGCGCCGACGCAGCCCATCAGGAACGCGTTGCGGAATTGGTCCTCGCACGCGACGGAGTCGGCGATGTCGCCGAAGGGGCCGTAGAACGGCAGGATGCCCGTCGCGACGCACGCATCGACCATGCGCGCCATCGTGTAGTGCCAGAGATCCTGCTGCGCCTTCGCGCGCGGCGCCTCGGGGTTGTTAGGGTTCGGATCCTCGCGCACGAGGTAGCCGGGATGGCCGCCGCCGACGCGCGTCGTCTTCATGCGCCGGGAGGCCGCGAGGTCCGCGGGGCCGAGACTCATGCCCTGCATGCGCGGCGACGCGAGCGCGATCTCCTCGACGTTGGCGACGCCGAGCGCGGTCTCGAGAATCGCGTGGATGAGAATCGGCCGCTTCAGCTGATGCTTCGCCTCGAGCTGCGCGAGCAGCTGATCGACGAAGTGGATGTCCCACGGTCCCTCGACCTTCGGGATCATCACCACGTCGAGCTTGTGCCCGGCTTCGCCGACGATCGTGAGCATGTCGTCGAGGAACCACGGCGAGTCGAGGCTGTTCACGCGCGACCAGAACTGCGTGTCACCGAAGTCCGTCGCTTGCGCGATCTTCACGAGGCCCTCGCGCGCGGCGAGCTTGTTCTTGGTCTCGATCGCGTCTTCGAGGTTCGCGAGCAGGATGTCGACCTTCTTAGCGATGTCCGGAACCTTCGACGCCATGCGCGGATTGCTCGGGTCGAAGAAGTGGATCATGCGCGACGGGCGTACCGGAATCTCGAGCAGCGGCTTCGGCGCTCCGATCGCGAGCGGCTTCGTGATGCTTCGGGGATTGCGCATGGGGACTCCTACCGGATTGAACTTCGCTCGGCTCCGAAGACTCCGCCTCGCTGCGCGCTTCGCTTGCGTCGCGTTGGAGCGGTGCAGATTAGGCGAGTGATTCCGCCGGGCTACGCCGTCGCAGGATCGCGGCGCGGCGGCGCGATCTCTTCCGCCGACGCCTTCTCACGGTCCCAGAGCTTCCTGCGCAGCCACGCGGCCGCGTCGTCGAGGCCGAGGTAGAAGACCGGCACGACCACGAGCGTGAGCACCGTCGACGAGATCATTCCCGCAACCGCGGCGACGGCCATCGGCGCGCGCGCCTCTGCGCCGGGCCCGATCCCGAGCGCGGCGGGCAGCGCGCCGAAGATCATCGCGATCGCGGTCATCAGCACGGGGCGCATGCGCACCGGCGCCGCGGTGCGGATCGCGGTGAGCTTGTCCATGCCGCGCCCGCGCAACTGATTGGCGTAGTCGACCAGCAGGATCGAGTTCTTGGTGACGAGCCCCATCAACAAGATGATGCCGATCAAGCTGAACAAGTTGAGCGTCATGCCTGGCTTGTGCATGACGCCGAGCTCGTGGAGCGTGTCGAAGAACTCGAGGCCGCCGAGCGCGCCGACCATCGCGAGCGGCAGCGCGAGCATCACCGTGAGCGGATGCACGAGGCTCTCGAACTGCGCCGCGAGCACCATGTAGATCACGAGGATGCCGAGGCCGAGCGCGAAGCCGAGCTGGCTCATGCTCTTCACCATCTCCTCGGTGCCACCGGCCGGGAGCATCTTCACGCTCTCGGGGAGGATCTCCGCCGCGAGCGCGTTCGCGTCGGCGATGGCTTGCTGCAAGTCCTTGCCATCGAGGTTCGCCGAGATCGTCACCGCGCGTTGCTGATTCACGCGCGAGATCGCGCTCGGCGCGGCGCCGCGCTCGACGCGCACGAGGTTGCGCAGCTCGACCGTGTCGCCTTGCCGCGTGCGCACGTAGAGGCCGAGAATCGCCTCGGGGTCCATGCGGTCCTCGGCTTCGAGGCGCACGCGCACGTCGTAGCGGTTGCCGCCCTCGTTGAACGTGGCGACGTCCATGCCGCCGATCATCGCGTTCACCGTGGTCGCGAGCTGATCCGCGTCGACGCCGAGCGCCGCAGCCTTCTCGCGATCGGGAATCACGCGCACCTCGGGGCGCCCGAGCTTGAGGCTCTGATCGAGGTCGACGAAGCCGCCTTTCGCGCGCAGCCCCTCGACGAAGCGATCGCCGAGCGCCGCGAGCTCGTGAATGCCGAGGTTGCCCTGCAGCTCGACTTCGAACTCGCCGCGATCCGACGACATCATCATGCCCGACATGTCGCTGATGCGGACGACCTCGCCGGGAATCTTGCCGAGCTTTTCGCGCGCCTCGGGCACGATGTCGCTCACGCGGCGGTCGCGCTCCTTCAGGTTCTTGAGCATCACGAACATGATCCCGCGCGTGGGGTCGGCGCCGCCGTCGGGACCTGAGAAGCCGACGCCCGCGAACACGCCTGCGACTTCGGGCAGGCTGAGGATGATCTCCTCGTTCTGCTTCATCAGCTCGAGCGCGGCCTGCGGCGACGTGCCGGGCGGCGTCTCCATCGAGACGAACATGCGCCCGACATCCTCCGGCGGGAACATCTCGCCGCCGAGGTTGTTAGCCATCACGCAAGAGAGCGGCAGACTCAGGAGAGCAACCACCACCGTCTTGACGCGGTGCTGGAGCGTCCACTCGAGCACGCGCTTGTAGCGCGCCTCGAGCGCGACGAACCAGCGCTCGAACACGTTGTAGATGCTGCCGTGCTCGCGCTCCTTCGGTGCGGGAATGCGCGCCGCGAGCATCGGCGTGAGCGTGAGCGCCACCACGAGCGAGAGCAGCACGGCGATCGCGACGGTCGCGCCGAACTCGCCGAGGAAGTTCCCGATCATGCCGTCGACGAACACGACGGGGATGAACACTGCGGCCACCGAGATCGTCGCGGCGGTCGCCGCGAACGCGATCTCGCGCGCGCCCTTCGAGGCCGCCTCGCGCGGGGCTTCACCGTTCTCGCGGTGCCGCTCGATGTTTTCGAGCACGACGATCGCGTCGTCGATCACGACGCCGACCGCGAGCGTGAGCCCGAGCAGCGTCATGGTGTTCAGCGTGTAGTCGAACATCCACATGAAGCCGAACGTGGTGATGAGCGAGATCGGGATCGCGAGGCCGACGACGAGCGTCGGCCGGAAGCGGCGCAGGAAGACGAGCACGGTGAGCGTCGCGAGCAGCGCGCCGAACCAGAGCGAGAAGATCGCCTCTTCGACCGACTCCTTGATCGAGCGCGAGAAGTCCGCGACTCCGTCGCCGAACTTGAACTTCATGTCCCCGGGCATGAGCGGTTCCATCTCGCGCATGCGGCGCAGGATCTCTTCGACGATCGCGACGGTGTTGCCGTCGGACTGCTTGATCACGCCGATGCCGACCGCGGGCTTGCCGTCGTAGCGCGCGAACGAGCGCTGATCTTCGGAGCCGTCCTCCACGCGCGCGACGTCGCCGAGGCGCACGGGCGCGCCGTCCACGTACGCGATCACCATCTGCGCGAGCTCGCCGACCGACGCGTACTCGGCGTCGGTCTTCACCGTGAACTCGATGTTCTTGCCTTCGACGATGCCGCCTGGGCGCTCGACGTGCTCGCGGCGAATCGCGCTGATCACGTCCACCGCAGCGAGGCCGCGCGCGCGCAGCGCTTCGCCGTCCACCCAGATGCGCATCTGGCGCTCTTCTCGCCCGAAGATCTCGATGCCGGCGACTCCGCTCACCGTCTCGACGCGCGGCTTGATGAAGTCCTTGACGTACTCGCTGGCCTCGACGGCGGGGCGCTCCGTCATGATCGGCGCCCACATCACGGGGAAGCCCGACACGTCGAGCTTCTGGACGATCGGCGGCTCGACTTCCTTCGGCAGATCGAAGCGCGCGCGATCCACGCGATCGCGCACGTCCTGCGCCGCGCGATCGAGATCCTCGCCGATCTCGAACTCGATCGAGATCGAGGTCTGCCCCTGCTTCGACTTCGACGTGAGCTTCTTCACGCCCTCGATCGTGTTGAGCTGCTCCTCGAGCAGCTCCGTCACGTCCTCTTCCATCACCTCGGGGCTCGCGCCCTCCATGATCGCGAGCACGTTGATGCGCGGGATCTCCATCTTCGGGTACTGGTCGACGCCGAGGCGGCCGAAGCCGAGCACGCCGAAGACGACGAGAGATAGTGTCAGCATCCACGTGAGCACGGGACGCTGGATGAACGTGTCGATCCAATTCATCAGCGTGCGCTCCCGGCAGCCGCGGCGTCGCGCGCGATGCTCGCGCCGGGCGGATTGTTAGGGGCCGGCGCCTGCTGCCTGCGCGTGACCGCCGCACCGTCCACGAGGCCGGCCTGGCCGGCGATCACCACCTGGTCCTCGCCGGAGACTCCTTCGACGATTTCGATGCGGCCCTCGCGCTGCACGCCCGTCTTCACTACGACGCGCTTAGCGCGGTCGTCGGGGCCCACGATGAACAGCACCTCGCCGTCGGCGCGCTGCAGCACCGCCTCCGCGGGCACGAGCACGACGTTGCTGCGTTTCGCGACGCCGAGGTCCGTGCGCGCGAAGAGGCCCGGGCGCAGGCGGCCGTCCGCGTTCGGGATGCGCGCCTTCACGCGCATCGTGCGCGTGCGCGGATCGATCACCGGCGAGATCGCGTGCACCTCGCCCGCGAAGCGTTCGCCCGGATACGGCTCGACGGACACGCTCACGGGCTGACCGACGGCGACGCGCGCGGTGTCGCGCTCGGCGACGGCGAACTCCACCTCGATCGGATCGAGCGCGACGACCTCGAGCAGTTGCTGGCCGGGGCGCACGTAGTCGCCGCGCGAGATCTCGCGCTTCGCGACGAGGCCCGCGAACGGCGCGCGGACGCTCGCGTCCCGTAACAACTTCTCGGCCACGCCGCGCGCCGCGGCCGCGCTGTCGCGCCGCGCCTGCGCGCGCGAGAGCTCGGTGCCGCGCAGGTCGAGCACCGAGTCCGACGCGATGCCCTGGTCGTGCAGCGCCTTCGCGCGCTCGTACTCGCGCTGCGCCACCTCGTAGGCGGCGTCCGCGTCGCGCGACTGCGCGCGCGCCGAGTCGGCATCGAGCTTGCGCTTCTCGGGGTCGATCGTGAGGAGCACGCTGCCGGACTGCACGCGCGCGCCTTCGTCCACGAGCACGTCGGTCACGCGGCCGTCCACCTCGGCGGCGATCAGCGCGCGATCGGGCGCGGCGAGCTCGCCGGTGCCCTCGATCTGCTCGACGAGATCGCCGACCTGCGCGGGCTCGACGATCACCGGCGTCGCGAGCGTGGCCACGGCCTGCTCCTCGCCACCGCAGGCGGCGAGCGCGAGCAAGCTGGTGAGGGCGAGCAGTGTGCGGCGGGTCATGGCTTCTCTCCTGCGGTGCAGGTCGCGGCGTCGTCGGGCGAGACGAGTCCGCGCAGCAGCGCGTCGATCGCGTCTTCGTTCAGCGTCTTGCCCCACGCGTAGTCGGGGCGCGAAATGCGGCTCCACACGAGGCCCTGACAGAGCACCGAGAGCGCCTGGCCGGCGGTCTGCATTTCGCCGGTGCGCAGGCGACCCGTTTCCCAGAGCGCGCGGAACGTCTCCTCGAGGAACTTGCGGGCTTCTTCGCTCGAGGTCGGTGGCTTCTGATCTCCGGCGCGCGGCGTGAACAGTACCCGGAAGTGCTCGGGATTCTTCAGGCCGAACTTCACGAACGCGATCGCGAGGCCGCGGATGTTCGCGACGGGGTCGTCGCCACGCGGCACGCGGCGCAGCTGCGCCATCAGCTTCGCGAAGCGCTCGTCGATCAGCGCGTCGAGCAGGCCGTCCTTGTCGCCGAAGTAGTGGTAGATGGAAGGGGCCGCGTAGCCGCAGCGCTCGACCAGGCGCCGGATCGAGAACGCGTCGAAGCCCTCTTCGAGCAACAGCTTGGCGGTCGCGTCCAGAATCGTGCGGCGCGCGGAGTCGCGCTGCGCCTCGCGGCGCTGCTCGTGGGTCTCGGAAGACATCGGGGAGGGTTCTCGCGGCGTCTCGCTAACGCCGTGTAGGAGGATGAACGGCGTTCAGGTTAGTTAACGCCGTTACAACGGCAAGCCGCGGGCTGAGACTGAGGGGTGGCCATCCGTCCCAGGCACGGATGGCCACGGTTGCTTCAGTCCGGGCGCGGGATGGCCATCCGTGCCTGGCACCGATGGCCAACGCCAGCGGCGGCTCAGAACTCGCAGTAACCCGGTACGCGCGGGAACGGGATCACGTCGCGGATGTTGGCCATGCCGGTGGCGTATTGGACGAGCCGCTCGAAGCCGAGGCCGAAGCCGGCGTGCGGGACCGAGCCGAAGCGCCGCAGCTCGAGATACCACCACAGCTCTTCGCTGCTGACGCCCATCGCGGCAATGCGCGCGCGCAGGCGGTCCTCGCGATGCTCGCGCTGCGAGCCGCCCACGATCTCGCCGATGCCGGGCGCGAGCACGTCCATCGCGCGCACGGTCTTCCCGTCGTCGTTCTGGAACATGTAGAACGCCTTGATCGCAGCGGGGTAGTCCGTAACGACAAGCGGCCGCTTCACGTGCTCCTCGCACAGCCAGCGCTCGTGCTCGCTCTGCAAGTCGATGCCCCAGCGCACGGGGAACTCGAACGCGCGCCCGCTGCGCTCCAGCGCGAGGATCGCCTCCGTGTACGTCATGCGAGCGAACGGCTTGCTGACGACGTGCTCGAGGTTCTGCACCACGCCCTTCTGGATGCGCTCGTCGAAGAAGCGCATGTCTTCGGCGCCGCGCTCGAGCACGCGCTTCAGCACGAACTTCAGGAATTCCTCGGCGAGCGCCGCGTTCCCGTCGAGGTCGCAAAAGGCCATCTCGGGCTCGACCATCCAGAACTCCGCGAGATGGCGGCTCGTGTTCGAGTTCTCGGCGCGGAAGGTCGGCCCAAACGTGTAGATGTCGCGCAGCGCGAGCGCGCCGATCTCGCCTTCGAGCTGGCCCGAGACAGTCAGGCGCGCGGTGCGGCCGAAAAACTCCTGCGAGCCCGCGATCTCGAACATCTCGCCCGCGCCCTCGGCGTCGGCGGCCGTGAGAATCGGCGTGTGCAGCCACACGAAGCCGCGCTCTTGAAAGAAGTCGTGGATCGCGCGCGAGGCCTCGTTGCGCACGCGCAGCACCGCGCCGAGCGTGTTCGTGCGCGGGCGCAGGTGCGCGATCGTGCGCAGGTACTCGAACGAGTGCCGCTTCTTCTGCAGCGGGTAGTCGGCCGGCGCGTCGCCGACCACCTCGATCGCGGTCGCGCGCAGCTCCACGCGCTGACCCTGCGCGGGCGAGGCGACGAGCTCGCCCTCCGCGCTGATCGCGGCGCCGGTGCCGAGCGCCTTCAGCTCGCGCTCGTAGTTCGCGAGCTCGGGCGCCACGACGACCTGCAGGCCCGCCATGCACGAGCCGTCCGAGAGGTCGAAGAACGAGACGCCCTTCGAGTGGCGCGCGGATCGGAGCCAGCCCTGCACACGCACGCGCGAGCCCACTGCCCCGTCGCCAAGGATGTCTCGAACGCGCGCGCTGCTCATGTCCGGCCTCCCGACGCGGGCGGGAGATAGCAAGCACGCTCGGCCCGGCCGGCGGAAGCAAGAACCACGCGCGCGTGGCGCGGGCTCGTTGTTAGGAACTCTCGAGCGCTACGCGCTCTTGTAGATGTCCATGATGTCGTGAAGCAGCGCGATTCCGTCGGCCTTCGCGCGCTGGAACGAGTTGCGGCCCACGATCGAGCCGAAGCCGCCGCCGTCCGCGATGCCGCGGATCTCGTTCAGCACTTCGTCGCGGCCCTTCGCTTCACCGCCGGAGAAGATCACGATGCGGCGGCCGTTGAACGCGCTCTGCACGACGTGGCGGATGCGATCCGCGAGCGTCGCCACCGGAATCTTCTCGCTCTCGTACACCTTGCGCGCGGCGTCCTGCTCGATGTGCTCGGTCGGCGGCTTCACCTTGATGAAGTGCGCGCCGAGCTGCGCCGCGATCTGCGCGGCGTAAGCGACGACGTCGATCGCCGTCTCGCCCTTCTTCGAGATGCCCGAGCCGCGCGGGTACGACCACACCACGACCGCGAGGCCCTTGCGCTTCGCCTCTTCCGAGAGCGCGCGAATCTGCGCGTACATCGTGTCGCGCGCAGCCGAGGCGGGGTAGATCGTGAAGCCGATCGCGGAGCAGCCGAGGCGCAGCGCGTCGTCGACGCTGCCCGTGATCGCGGGGCACGGATCGCTCCCGCCGTAGAGCGAGTCCGAGTTGTTGAGCTTCAGGATGGTGGGGATGTCGCCCGCGAACTCGGCGGCCCCGGCCTCGAGGAAGCCGAGCGGCGCGGCGTAGGCGTTGCAGCCCGCCGCGATCGCGAGCTCGAAGTGGTAGCGGGGGTCGTAGCCGGCGGGGTTCTTCGCGAACGAGCGCGCGGGCCCGTGCTCGAAGCCTTGGTCGACGGGCAGGATCACGAGCTTGCCCGTTCCGCCGAGCCGCCCGTGGTTCAGCATGCGCGCGATGTTCGCCAGCGTGCCGGGCGAGTCGCTCGAGTACCAAGACAAGATCTCTTTGACGCGCTTGCTCATGACCGACCGAACCTCCGTCGAAATTGACGCCCACCCTCATCGGACGGGCGGCGTTTTAGCCGGGCGAATATCCGTCCGCATCGGGCGCTCGAACTGCGCGTGAGTGTCCGTGGCGCCGGAAAAGGGGGAGCTTACGATGCCGCGCGCTTCGCGCAATCACGCGCGCTGCCAAGAAATGTCGCCAGGAGAGTCGGAGTGACGAATTCGCGCAGGTCGGTGTTGGTGCTTGCTCTCGCGTTGCCGCTGCTCTGCCTCGCCCCGAGCGACGCACGCGCCCAGAGCGCAGGAGCCAAACCCGTGGTCGTACTGACGACGACGCTCGGCGAGATCGAGATCGAGCTCGACGAGGCGAAAGCCCCCATCACCGTAAAGAACTTCCTCGCCTACGTGGACGAGGGCTTCTACGACGGGACGATTTTCCACCGCGTGATCCGCGACTTCATGATCCAAGGCGGCGGCTTCACGCCGCAGATGTCGCAGAAGAAGACGAAGGCGAACATCCAGAACGAGGCGGCGAACGGCCTCAAGAACGTGAAGGGCTCGCTCGCGATGGCCCGCACCAGCGCGCCGCACAGCGCGTCGTCGCAGTTCTTCATCAACCACAAAGACAACGCGTTCCTCGATTACCCGGGCCAAGACGGCTGGGGCTACGCGGTGTTCGGCCGCGTGACGAAGGGCATCGAGGTGGTCGACAAGATCGCCGCCGTGCAGACCGGCGTGAAGGCGGGCATGAGCGACGTGCCCACGCAGACGGTCGCGATCGTGAGCGCGCGCAGGAAGAAGTGAGGCGCGACGTCGTCGCTCGGGGTCAGACCCCGAGCGCGACAGCGAGCTGAAACGAGAACGCCCCGGAGCCTCGCAGCTCCGGGGCGTTCGTGTTTGCGGAGATGCGCGCGCTCGCGCGCGGCGTCTCAGCGGACGCGCATTACATGTCCATGTCGCCCATGCCCGGCATGCCGCCCGGCATGCCGCCACCGCCGCCCGCCGGGGCCTTCTTCTCGGGCTTCTCGGCGATCATCGCCTCGGTCGTCAGCAAGAGGCCGCTGACGCTCGCGGCGTTCTGCAGCGCGGAGCGCACGACCTTGGTCGGGTCGATCACGCCGGCCTTCACGAGATCTTCGTAGGTCTCGGTGCGCGCGTTGAAGCCGAAGTTGCCCTTCCCGTTCTTCACGCGGTCGACCACGATCGAGCCCTCGACGCCCGCGTTCTCCGCGATGCGGCGCAGCGGCTCTTCGACGGCGCGGCGGATGATCGAGACGCCCGCCTTCTGATCCTCGGCGAGATCCTTCTCGAGTCCCTCGAGCGCAGCCTGCGCGCGCAGCAGCGCGACGCCGCCGCCGGGCACGATGCCTTCTTCCACCGCAGCGCGGGTCGCGTGGAGTGCGTCCTCGACGCGCGCCTTCTTCTCCTTCATCTCGGTCTCGGTCGCGGCGCCGACCTTCACCACCGCTACGCCACCCGCGAGCTTCGCGAGCCGCTCTTGCAGCTTCTCGCGGTCGTAGTCGCTCGTGGTCTTGTCGATCTGGCTGCGGATCTCGGCGATGCGGCCCTCGATCGCCTTCTTCGCGCCCGCGCCGTCGACGATCGTGGTGTTGTCCTTGTCGACCACCACCTTCTTGGCGCGGCCGAGGTCCTTCATCGTGACGTTCTCGAGCTTGAGCCCGAGCTCTTCGCTGATTACCTGGCCGCCGGTGAGGATCGCCATGTCCTGCAGCATGGCCTTGCGGCGATCGCCGAAGCCGGGCGCCTTCACCGCGCACACGTTCAGCGTGCCGCGGATCTTGTTCACGACGAGCGTCGCGAGCGCTTCGCCCTCGACCTCTTCCGCAACGATCACGAGCGGCTTGCCGCCGCGCGCGACCTGCTCGAGCACCGGGAGCAGGTCCTTCATCGCGCTGATCTTCTTCTCGCTGAGGAGAAGGAGCGCGTCTTCGAGCGAAGCCTCCATCGAGTCGGGGTTCGTCACGAAGTACGGCGAGATGTAGCCGCGGTCGAACTGCATGCCCTCGACCACGTCGAGGGTCGAGTCCATCGACTTCGCCTCTTCGACGGTGATCACGCCTTCCTTGCCGACCTTCTCCATCGCCTCGGCGAGCATCTTGCCGATCGCCTCGTCGCCGTTCGCGGAGACGGTGCCGACCTTCTCGATCTCCCCGCTGTCGCGCGTGGGCTTGCTGAGCTTCTTCAGCTCCTCGGCGATGGTCTCGACGGCCTTGTCGATCCCGCGCTTCAGGTCCATCGGGTTGACGCCCGCCGCGACGAGCTTGCTGCCCTCGCGGAAGATCGCCTGCGCGAGCACGGTGGCGGTGGTGGTGCCGTCGCCCGCGATGTCGGAGGTCTTCGAGGCGACCTCCTTCACCATCTGCGCGCCCATGTTCTCGAACTTGTCCTCGAAGGAGATTTCCTTCGCGACCGTGACGCCGTCCTTCGTGACCGTCGGCGAGCCCCAGCTCTTCTCGATCACGACGTTGCGGCCCTTCGGGCCGAGCGTCACGCGCACTGCGTTCGCGAGCCCGTTCACGCCCGCGAGAATCTTGTCGCGCGCGGCCTGCTCGTAGCGAATTTCCTTGCCTGCCATGTTCGTTCTCTCCTGGTTCCGGAATTACTTGCCGAGCACCGCGAGGACGTCTTCCTCGCGGATGATCAGGTGCTCTTCGCCGTCGAGGGTGATCTCGCTGCCCGAGTACTTGCCGAACAGGATGCGATCGCCGACGGCGACCTCGAGCGGGATCAGCTTGCCCTCGTCCGTGACCTTGCCGTTCCCGACGGCGATCACGCGCCCCTCTTGGGGCTTCTCCTTGGCGGTGTCGGGGATGATGATTCCGCCCGACGTCTTCTGTTCCTCGTCGACCCGCTTGATCAGAATGCGGTCGTGGAGGGGACGAACCTTCATGGAGCCTCCTGCGGTGGTTGCGTTGAGCTGAGCGCGCCGCCCGAAACCGAGAAGTCCACTCGGACTTGGCAGTCGAGGGGCGCGAGTGCCAAAACGGCGGCGGCACCTTGGGGACGAGGCGGGGAGAGGTCAAGCGCAGCGAGAGAGAAAAATCGCTCGCAGCGCAACTTTGCACGGTCTGACCCCGCGGCTCAGCCCCGGAGCAGCTTCGCGAGCCGCCGGGCCGCCTCGATGGCTTGGTCGGGCGGCACCACCGTGAAGCACAGGCGAATCCACGTGCCGTAGGCCTCGCCCGCGCTGCTGCCTGGCGCCACGACGACGCCCGCGCCGAACGCGTCTTCGAGGAAGCCGTGCAGTCCTCGCGCGTCCAGGCGATGCGCGGCGTTGGCGAAGAGGAAGCAGCCGCCCGCCGGCGCAGGCACCCCGAGCTCCGCGGCAACGGCCGCGCCCGCGCGTTCGTACTGGGCACGCGCGTTCGCGACCCAGGCGGCGCCGCCCTCGAGCGCGCGCAGGCCGGCGAGCTGCGCCGCGGTCGGGGCGTGGTAGGCGCTGTGCACCGAGACCTTGTGCGCCTCGGCGATCGACTCGGCCGGGCCGACCAGATAGCCGGCGCGGTTTCCCGCCATCCCGTACGCCTTCGAGAACGAGAACGCGGTGATCGTCCGCTCCGGTGCGAAGCGCGCAGTCGAGACGTGCTCCCCCTGGTAGACGTAGTCCTCGTAGACCTCGTCCGAGAGCAGCCACAAGTCGCGCCGGCGCGCCCAGGCCGCGATCGCCTCGAGCCATTCGCCCGGGAGCACGCGGCCGGTCGGGTTCGAGGGCGTCGCGAAGTAGAGGGCCACCGTGCGCGGGGTGAGCTTCGCTTCGAGCGCGGCGATGGCGTCCGCGATCGAGTGCACGCGATCGAAGAACGGCACCTCCACCGGGACCGCCCTGAGCGAGCGCGTGATGCCGCGAATCAGCGGCCAGAACGGAGCGAGGATCAGCACCTCCTCGCCCGGATCCGCGAGCGCGGAGATGGCGCAGGAGAGGCCCGAGGTCGCGCCCGCTGTCACCAGCACGTTCGAGCGCTCGCACGAAAGGCGATTGCGTTCGCGTACTTTCAGGGCGATCGCATCGAGCAGCGCCGGGATGCCGCGCGTCTCGACATAGCGGTGCATGCCTGGGTGGTCGCGCTCGGAGAGATCCTCCATGCGCGCGCCGGCGAACGGCTCCATCCAGGTGTCGCCGACGTGCAGCGCGATCACGGGCCGCGCCGTCTTCGTGAGATCGAAGGGCGTGTAGACCGCGCCGGGCATGGCGGCGACCGCGGCGGCGGCCCGCTGAACGGACGGCTTCGGCATCGCCTACTCCGCGACCACGGGCGACGATGGCAGGCCCTGCTCGAACAGCGTCCGGAGCAGCGCGCCGATCTTCCGCGGCGCGAAACGCTCGCTCGACGCCTCGATCTCTTCGAGCCGCCACCAGCGGTACGCCTCGATCTCGCGCCGTTCCGCCTCGGTGGGAATCGCGGCGGCGCTCGGCTCGAAGCGCGGCGTCGGCGTCCAGAAGTAGGTCTCGCGCTGCACGAAGGGCGGCTCCGCCCACGGGATGGGCACCGAGCGCGTCCACACCGCGGGCCCGATCGTCGCGCTCGCGAGCCCGGTCTCCTCCGCCACCTCACGCACCGCTGCCTCGCGCTCGCTCTCGCCCGCCTCGATCCCGCCGCCGGGGGTGATCCAGTACGCGCGCCCGATCGCGTGCGCGAAGTAACGCACGAGCAGGATCTCGCGCTCGGGCGTCACCAGCAGCGCGCGCGCGGTGCTGCGAACTCGGGTGATCTCCATCGTGGCAAGGATGCCCAAACGAGAGACTCGAAGGCAGACCCACCTCCGAGGCCACCGCAAGATCTCCGCTCGGCTCCGAGGGCTCCGCCTCGCTGCGCGCTTCGCTTGCCGTGGCACACTCGCACGCCTCGCAAAGGAGAACGCGGCCATGGCCTTCACGACGCTCGACATCAAGCGCGACGGTCCCGTCACCTGGTGCACGCTGAACCGTCCCGACTCGCTGAACGCGCTCTCGCGCCAGCTCGTCGAGGACCTGCACGGCTTCTACGACGAGCTCGCGCGCGACACCGAGACGCGCGTCGTCGTGCTGCGCGGCGCTGGGCGCGCGTTCTGCGCCGGGCTCGACCTGAAGGAGAGCGGCCAGCCGGGCGAGCGCGGCGACATCGGCGCGCAGCTGCGCGGCCAGCACCGCATCGCGGAGCTCTCGATCAAGATGCGCCGGCTCGCGCAGGTGTTCATCGCGCTGGTGCACGGCCCCGCCTGCGGCGGCGGCTTCATGCTCGCGCTCGCCTCGGACATCCGAATCGCCGGCGAGTCGACGCGCATGAACGCAGCCTTCATCAAGCTCGGTCTCTCGGGCTGCGACGTCGGCGTCTCCTACCTGCTGCCGCGCCTCACCAACGCTTCGGTCGCTTCCGAGCTGATCCTCACCGGCCGCTTCATCCAAGCCGATCGCGCGCGCGAGCTCGGCCTCGTCTCGCAGGTGGTCCCCGACGACCAGCTCGAATCGACGGGGCGGCTCCTGATCGAGGACCTGCTGCTCACCTCTCCGCTCGGCCTGCGCCTCAGCAAGGAGGCCCTCAACGCGAGCCTCGACATGAACAGCATCGAGTCCGTCGTCTCGATGGAGGACCGCAACCAGATCCTGTGCGCCCAGAGCAGCGACTTCCGCGAGGGCATCCGCGCATTCCTCGAGAAGCGCAAGCCGGTGTGGGGCAAGAAGGCGTAACGCGCGGTCGTCGCGTGACGTAGCTCTCAAGCCCGCGGGGCTGGGGGGGGGACGATTCCCAGGAGCGGCGGGCGATCATTCTGGCCGGGCCGAAATGCTCGGGTTGGAACGGCCCCGCAGAGTGCAGGGTCTGACCCAGGAAGGGCTCAGGAGCTTCGGATGCGTTCGTTCGCGATCGCGGTGGTGATGACGGGACTCGTGGCAGGTGCGGGCTATCTGCTCGCGCCGGCGCCGCGCGCAGCCTCGGTGCCCGCCGCCGATTTCGACGCGCGCGTTCCCGACGCCGACGCGCCGCTGCCGGATCCGAGCCTGCTCGCCGCGGCGGACGAGGCTCCGTCGCGAAGTGACGCCGCGAAGCCGAGCGCTGCGGCGCGCACCTACTACCAATGGACCGACGAGCGCGGCGTCGTGCGCTTCGCGCAGTCGCTCGACGCCGTGCCCGCTCAGTGGCGCGAGCGCGCGGGCAAGATCGAGGTCGACGCGGGCGCATACCTCCCGCAGCCCACGCGCGCTCCGGCACGCGGGCGCAGCGCGCCGCCTGCCGCGATCTCGGGCGCGGAGAGGGGCTCGCGCTTCGCGGACGTCACGGTCTACACCGCGCCCTGGTGCGGCTGGTGCCGCAAGACGCTCGCGTGGCTCGACGAGCGCGACATCGACTACACGAACAAGGACATCGACGCGGACGCGGACTACGCCGCGGAGCTGCAGGAGAAGACCGGCGGTCGCTCGATCCCGCTCGTCGAGATCGATGGCACGATGATTCGCGGATACAACCCGCACGAGATGGCCGCGCTGCTCGAGTAGTCGCCTAACAATTCCGCGCGGCTACGTTGCGCCGCGCTTCCCCTCGAGAGGAATCGCTTTGCAGATCGGGGCCGGGGACCGCTTCGTCGTCGAAGGCGGCCGCAGCGTCGGCGGCGTGATCACACCCGCGGGCAACAAGAACGAAGCGCTGCCCGTGCTCGCGGCGGCGCTGCTCGCCCCGGGCACGTCGCGCATCGGCAACCTCCCGCGCATCCGCGACGTCTCGACGCAGCTGGAGATTCTCGGCGAGCTCGGCGTGCGCGCCGTGCGCGATCCCGAAACGTACGAGACCGTGCTTGACACGAGCGACCTCGGCGCGCGCGACGCGAGCACCGAGCTCGCGCGCACGATCCGCGGCTCCTTCCTGCTCGCGCCGGGCCTCCTGCACCGCACGCGCCGCGCCGTGCTGCCGCGCCCCGGTGGCGACCGCATCGGCCGCCGCCGCGTCGACACGCACCTGACGGCGCTGCGCATGCTCGGCGCCGAGATCGAGACGCGCGAGCGCCACTACCACCTCTCGCTCGCAGGCCGCTTCCGCGGCGCGGACATCTTCCTCGACGAAGCCAGCGTGATGGCGACCGAGAACGCCGTGATGGCCGCGAGCGTCGCCGAAGGCGCGACGCGCATCGCGAACGCCGCCTGCGAGCCTCACGTGCGCGGGCTCTGCAACTACCTCGTCGCGATGGGCGCGCAGATCCGCGGCATCGGTACCAACGTGCTCGAGATCGAGGGCGTGCCGGAGCTGCGGCCCGCGCGCCACCGCGTCGGCCCCGACCACATCGAGCTCGGCTCGTTCGTCGCGATCGCCGCGATGACCGGCGGCGAGCTCACCGTGAACGGCGTCGTCGCGGACGACCTGCGCATGATCCGCATGGTGTTCCGCCGCCTCGGCGTCGAGACGCGCCTCGGGAACGGCGCGCTGTTCGTGCCCGCGAAGCAAGAGCTCGTCGTCCAGGACGACCTCGACGGCGCGATCCCGAAGGTCGACGACGCGCCGTGGCCGGGCTTTCCGAGCGATCTCACCTCGATCGCGCTCGTACTCGCGACGCAGTCGCGCGGCACGGTGCTGATCCACGAGAAGATGTTCGAGAACCGCCTCTTCTTCGTGGACCGCCTGATCGCGATGGGCGCGCGCATCGTGCTGTGCGACCCGCACCGCGCACTCGTGACGGGCCCCGCGCGCCTGTACGGCGAGACGATCACGTCGCCCGACATCCGCGCCGGCATGGCGCTGATCGCCGCCGCAATCTGCGCCGAAGGCCGCAGCGTGATCATGAACGCGCATCAGGTGGATCGGGGGTATGAGAGGGTCGACGAGCGCTTGCAGCGGCTTGGCGCGTCGATTTCGAGGAGTTAGGGGCGCGGGGGGGGGGGTGCGGGGCGCTGAGGTGTTAGGCGCGCTCGGCACCGAGGGGCGCGTTTTTCCTTGTTTACTTCGCATTCGCCTCCGAGGACTCCGGCGAATGCTGCGCGCTTCGCTTGCGGCCTCGGCCGACATGCTTGGGAGCGGCGTTCGTCTTCGAGGATGTTCGGGCGTTCTCTCGGCGCGTCAGCCTTGGTTGCCTTGCCTACTCGAGCAGCCAATCGCGCAGGGTGCTGATTTCTCGTTCCGACAGGTTTGCTCTCTCGCGGGCGAAGGCTGCGGCTCCGCCGTGGTTGGCTTCGAGGTGATCGAGCGCTTCCTCCATCGCTTCGCGGCGCGAGGAGAGAACGTGCGCGGCGCGTTCGGGATCGATGCCGCGTTCGGCGAACCATTGGTCCGCGGCGGGGATGCGGTTGCCGGTGTAGAGGGCGGTGAGGGAGTAGTCGCCGACCACCACGTCGCGCGGAACGCCTAACAAGAGCAGCAGCAGCGCGGAGATCACGCCCGTGCGGTCCTTGCCCGCGGTGCAGTGGAAGACGGCCGGCGCCGGCGCGGCCGCGAGCTCCTTCAACACCGCGCCGACTTTGTGCGGGCGTTCGTCGAGCGTGCGCAGGTAGCCGCGCACGAGCCAGCTCGCGTCGATCTCGCCGAACTCGCCGGCCTCGAAGCGGCGCGCCCACTCGCGCGGCGTGAGGCCCTCGTCCCCCGTGGGCCGGCGCAGGTACGTGAAGCCGGCGCGGCCGGCGAGGCGATTCGGGTACTCGCGCACTTCTTCGTCGCCGCGCAGATCGATCACGCGGGAGAGGCCGAGGCGCTCGAGGTACGCGATATCGGCGTCGGTGAGGTCCGCGAGCGAGTCCGCGCGGAAGACTTGACCCCATCGCACACGGCGGCCATCGCGCGTGGGGTAGCCGCCGAGGTCGCGGAAGTTGCGCGGGCCCGCGAGCGGCAGCTTGCGCTCGGAAATCTCGATGCGGCGCCCCGCCTCGTCTTCGAGCGCGAGCACGTGGCGGAAGCGCGCGTCGAACGGACCGAGCACGGCGTGCGCACCTTCGCGAATCACCGCGACCGTGCGCTCGCCGGCGCGCACCGTGAGCGGCGCAGCGACAGGCCGCGCGAGGTGCAGCACGAGCGCATCGCCGTCGCGTTCGAGGTGCCACTCGCTGCGCGTCGCATCGAGGAATTGCTTCGCCATGCGCGCAGGTTCGCGCGGCGCGCACTGCTTCGCTCGGACCCTGCGCCCAGGTTCTCGCGAAACTCGGGCCGCGCTCGTACTGTGCTTCGCCCCATGAGCTCGCTGCGCAACATCGTGATCGTCGGCGCTTCGCTCGGCGGCCTGCGCGCGGCGCAGGCGCTGCGGCGGCTCGGCTACGACGGGCGGCTCGTCGCGCTCGGCGACGAGCGGCACCTGCCCTACGACCGCCCGCCGCTGTCGAAGGAGCTGCTCGCGGGGAAGTGGGACGCGCCGCGCACGCACTTGTTACGGCCGGAGGACGACGCGCTCGGGGTGGAGTGGAAGCTCGGCCACGCGGCGAGCGCACTCGATCTCGCCGCGCGCGAGGTCGTGCTCGCCTCGGGCGAGCGCGTCGCGTACGACGCGCTCGTGATCGCGACGGGCTCCGGGGCGCGGCGCATCCCGAACACGCCCGCGCTCGCGGGCATTCACGTGCTGCGCACGCTCGACCACGCGCTCGCGCTGCGCGCCGAGCTGGAGCGCGCGCCGCGCGTCGCGGTGATCGGCGCGGGCTTCATCGGCATGGAAGTCGCCGCGACCTGCCGCGCGCGCGGGCTCGAGGTGTCGGTGATCGAAGCGCTGCCCGCACCGCTCGAGCGCGGGCTCGGCCGCGAGCTCGGCGCGTACGTGGGCGAGGTGCACCGCGCGAACGGCGTCGACCTGCGCTGCGGCATCGGCGTCGCGCGTTTCCTCGGCAGCGAGCGCGTCGCGGGCCTCGAGCTCGCGGACGGCTCGCGCGTGGCGGCGGACGTCGTGCTCGTCGGCATCGGCTCGGTCCCCAACACCTCGTGGCTCGCGAGCTCGGGCCTCGAGCTCGCGGATGGCGTTGTGTGCGACGCCGCGTGTCGCACGACGCGCGCGAAGAACGTCGTCGCGGTGGGCGACGTCGCGCGCTGGCCCAACGCGCTGTTCGGCGGCGAGAGCATGCGCATTGAGCACTGGACCAACGCGACCGAGCAGGCCGACCACGCCGCCGCCGCGCTGCTCGCGGGCGACGCGGAAGTCGCGCCGTTCGCGCCAGTGCCGTTCGTGTGGTCCGACCAGTTCGACTGCAAGATCCAGATCGCGGGCCGCATCGCGCCTGGCGACGAAGCGAGGCTCGTCGACGGCTCGCTCAGCGAGCGCAAGTTCGTGATGGCTTTCGGAAGCAAAGGCCGCCTCACCGGCGTGATCGGCATCAGCCGCCCGCGCGTGGTGCTGAAGCTGCGCGGCCAGATTCGCGAGCTCCGCGCGTTCGCGGATGCCAGCGCGGCGGGCTGAAGCCTCAAGCGCCTGCTTCGCGCGGTCGATTCGCTCAGCGGAGGGCGCGGCCGTGATTCTCACCAACACCGAAGAAGTCCCCGGCAAGCAGATCCGAGAGTTCTACGGCGTCGTGAGCGGCAGCACCGTGCGCGCCAAGCACTTCGGCAAGGACTTTCTCGCGGGCCTGAAGAACATCGTGGGCGGCGAGCTCACGGGTTACACCGAGCTGCTGAACGAGGCGCGCAAGGAAGCCATGTCGCGCATGGTCGAGGAGGCGCGCGGCCTCGGTGCGAACGCCGTCGTGAACGTGCGCTTCGCGACGAGCTCGGTGGCGCAGGGCGCGGCCGAAATCTTCGCGTACGGCACCGCCGTGCGCGTCGACTGACGCGCTCGCCGCATGGAGCTGATCATCATGCTCGTGCTGCTCGTGGTGGGCTTCACCTCGGGCAAGATCATCGAGCACCTGCACTACGAGGACCTCGCGAAGCGCGAGCGGCGGCTGCGGCGCGTCCCCGCGCTCACGACGAGCCGCATCCCCGCCGACTGGCGGGTCGAAGACGCGATGCTGCTCACGGGCACGGTCGTCATCTCACTCGACTACTGGAAGCGCTTCGCCGCCGGCTTCCGCCAGTTCTTCGGCGGCAACGTGCGCTCCTACGAAACGCTCTTCGAGCGCTCGCGGCGCGAAGCGATGCTGCGCCTCAAGGAAGCCGCCGCGGCGAAGGGCTGCGACGCGCTCGTGGGCGTGCGCCTCGAATCTGCCGAGCTCGCGAACATGGGGAGCAACGGCAAAGGCACCGCGGGCGTCGAGCTGATGGCGGTGGGAACGGCGCTGCGCACGAAGCGCTGAGCCGATGCCCGAGCTGCCGGAAGACCCCACTTCGGGGGGCGCAACCGTGCTTGCCCGTGAAATACGTAGACGATCACCCCTAACGTGAGTGCGATTCGCGGTGCGTTGACCACGAACGCAGAGGCCACGCGATGGAAGATCGTAAGCGGGTGCTGTCCAAGCTCGACCTGTTCGCGGGGCTCAGCGATCGCGAGCTCTCCGAGGTCGCGCTGATCACGCGCAGGAAGTCGCTGCACGACGGCGACTTGTTATTCCACAAGGGCGACGAAGGCGGCGATCTGTACGTCATCGTCAGCTGGCGCCTGAAAGCGTTCGCGACGGGCCCCGGCGGCGACGAGATCCTCTTCCGCTTCATGGGCCCCGGCGAAGTCACCGGTGACCTCGGCGCGTTCGCGGAAGGCAAGCGCACCGCCAGCAACATGGCGGTCGGTGACTGCGAGCTGCTGATGATTCACCGCCGAGAGCTCGTGCCGCTGCTGCGCCGCATGCCGGACATCGCGGTCCGCCTCGTGGCGGCGCTCGCGACGCGCATGATCAAGCTCTCCGAGGCGCTCGAGGACAACAACTTCCGCTCCGTGAACCAGCGCCTCGCGAAGTGCCTGCTCCTCTACGCCGACCGCTGGGGCAAGCCCGTTCCGGGCGGCGTCGAGATCGACCTGCGCCTCTCCCAAAGCGAGCTCGGAGACCTCGTCGGCGCCACGCGCGAGAGCGTGAACAAGGCGATCCGCGACTGGAGGAACGCCGGCGCGCTCGACATGCACGAGCGCACGGTCACGATCCGGAATCGCGCGGTGCTGGAGAAGCTGATCGAAGTGGAGTGAGCGCTGGCATCAGCCTACGCACTCACTCGCGCCGCTCCCCCCAGCGATTCCAGTACGTCACCTCGCGCGCCGGCTTCCTCGCCGCCGGCTTCAGCACCGCGCCCTGCATGTAGCCGACGGGCAAAAGCACGGTCTGCGTGACGCCGCTCGGAATGCCGAGCGCAGCGGCGGCTTCTTCTTCGTGCGCCGTGAGCAGCGTCGTCCAGGTCGCGCCGAGGCCGCGGGCGCGCAGCGCGACCATCAGCGACCACGCCGCGGGAAGGACGGACGCGAAGAACGCGACCTGCATGGCGCGGTTGTCAGGGTCCGGCACGCCCTCGCTGCACACGAGGATGAGCGCGGGCATCTCGTGCAGGCGCTCGGCGAGCTCGTTCACGCTGGGCTTTTGCGCGGCCTCACTGCGCGTGGTGCGGAAGCGCGCGAGCGCGCGGCGATAGAGCTCGGCGACGGCGAGCTTCGGCGCGGGGTCGGTCATCACGAGAAAGCGCCACGCCTCGGCGTTCGCGCCCGTGGGCGCCTGCACCGCGACGTCGATCGCGGCTTCGAGCACTTCGGGCTCGACCGGGCGCTGCCAGTCGATCTTTCGCCGGATCGAGCGCGTGGTGGAGAGCGCGAGATCGACTGCGGCTCTGCTCGCGTCATCCATTCGATTCGGTCCTCTCGTTGCGGTCGGCCACGATCTGGCGATGCAGCGCGGCGAAACCGAGCGTCGCGGTCGCGCTGAGCGCTGCGGCGAGGATCATCATCCAGCCGCCGATCGCCGGCAGCGCGGGCAGCGAGATGCCGCCAGGCAGCTCGCTCGCGCTCACGCCCGCGTAGAGCGCGATGCCGACGAACGGCGCGATCGCCCCGCGCAGGCCGGTGAGCGTGGCGTGGAGGCCCATGTACGCGCCGGCGCGCTCCGGCTTCGCGAAGTCGTTGTGGCCGATGTTCCACGCGAGCGTGCCGCCGCCCCGCGCGATGCCGAGGATGATGCGACCCACGGCGACCCACGCGAGCGAGCCGAGCAGCGCGCCGATGCCCGTCGCGGCCTGCGAGGCCCCCCACAGCCAGCTGTGCTTCGCACGGAACTCCGCGACGTGCATGCGGTCCACGAGCGCGGCCCAAAGCGGCAGTAACAACACCCCGAGGCCGACGGGAATCGCGGTGACCAGCGCGACGCTCGTGGCGGTGCTCGCGGCGAGCTCGCGCGAGACGAGCACCACGACCGCAGGCTCGATCATCATGTTCGAAGCGCCGAGGATCGACTGCCACACGAGGTAGCGCGCGTAGTGCGGGTCCTCGCGCAGCACCGCGAACACGGAGCCGCGCGGGCCGCGCT
Organism: Deltaproteobacteria bacterium; assembly: GCA_016875395.1. Lineage (NCBI taxonomy): Bacteria > Pseudomonadati > Myxococcota > Myxococcia > Deltaproteobacteria bacterium. The sequence continues at coordinate 97,485 of VGRF01000007.1, forward strand.
CGCGATGCGAGCCGAGCGGCGGCGCGCTGCGCACTTCCTCGCCGCGCATCGCGATGCCGGAGAACGCGAGCGCGCCGGCGCCGCCGAGCAGCGCGCCCAACAAGTACGGCTCGCGGAACGAGAGCCCGCTGCGGTCGAGCCACTCGCCGGCGGCGAGCGCCGCGAGCGCGAGCACGCCTTGCCCGAGGAAGGTGAGCCGTGCGGTGACGCGCGCGCGCACGCCACCGTCGTAGTTCTGCGTCCAAATCACGCTGCGCAGCGTGACGATGCCGCCGCGCACGATGTGCGTGGCGATCAGCGCCGCGATGAACAGCTGCCCGCCGGCGCTCGTCGCCGGAATCAGCGCGATCGCCGCGCACAGCGCCGCCACGGCGAACTGGAGCGCGTTGATGAGCGGCACTTTGCGCGTGCGCTCGCCGAGCCACGCCCAGCCCGCGCTCGCGAGATTCCCGAACAGCTGCGACGCGCTGATCAGCGCGATGCCGAACGGGCCGAGGTGAAAGACCTTGTCCGCGACGACGCCGACGAAGCCGCCTTCGAGCAGCGCATAACAAGCGGGCAGCAGCGCCTCCGCGCCGAGCTCGCGGCGGTAGCTCGCGAGCGAGAACGCGGAGATGTCGGGCCTGCGCAGCCAGCCGTTCGCCACGCTCCGAGGCTATCCGCCGACTGCGAAGAAATCTCTTCTCCGGCGAGCACTTAGGCCGCGCGATCACATCGCCGCGAAAGTTCCTTGCGCGTTCGACCGAGCACTTAGGGGTACGCGGGAAGGAGATGCGTCATGCAGCTCGTCCTCGGACTCCGAAGCTGGCTCGGGCTCGCGCCCGCGAGCGGAGCCCCGCTGCCGGCGCCGCCTGAGCGCTTCCGGCTCAGCGAGCGCGCGAAGCGAATCCTTCGCCGCATCGTGTGGGCGATCGCGTTCGTGCTGCTCGGCGCGCTCGGAGCGCTGCACGGCGCGAGCGTCGCGATCGGCGCGGACGGCGTGAGCTCGCTCGCTGCCGGCGAGAGCGACGCGCAGGCGATCGCGCTGCCGAGCGGGCGCCGCGAGCGCGAGCTGCACGGCGAGTTCTGGCGCCCGGCCGGCTCGGACGCGGAGCGACCGCCCGCGAGGATCGGCCCGCGCGAGTGGCAGCCCGAGCCGCAGTAACAACTCGCCGCGCGTGAAGCGCGCCGGGGCTACAGCTCATAGGCGCGACTTCGCTCGCGCACGAACTTGGCGATGCGCGCTGCGGCCTCGGGTGCGCCCGGCGCGAACTTCACGCCCATGCCGAGCGGCGCATTCGGGCGCTGTAGGTTGCCCGGTACGTTTGCGAACACGACGCTCGCCGGAATCGCGATCGCTCCGTCGACGAACTCGATCGAGAGCGTGATGCGCCCGCCGGGCATGCCCGCGCGCTGTGTCTCGATGAACGCGCCGGTCGCGGAGAGGTTGGAGATCATCCCGGCCTTCTCGCCGGCGCCCGACTTCACGCGCACCACCACGTTTGCGGGCACGCGCGTCGCAGGGCGGTGCTGGCCGCGCGTCTCGTCATACAGCGCGGCGTTGAGCACGAAGCCCAGCTCCGCGTCGTTGAAGCCCTTCCACAAGCAGTACTTCACGCCGTCGCGCTTCAGTGCGGCGATCTCTGCGGGCTCGGGCTGCGCGCCCGACACGATCGCGCGCAGTCCGAGCGCGCCTGCGCGCTCCGACATCGTGCGCAGATCCTGCGCGCGGCTCTTGAACGGAGCGTTCGTGGCGAACATCAGCACGCGCACCGGCTGCAGTTGGCGACCGATCAGCTCGAGCGCGTCCTCGACCTCGGCCGCGCGCAGCGTGCGGTAGCCGAGCACGACGACCCGGCCCGCGAGCTCGTCGTGTGCCCGTCCGAATCCGAACAGCAGAATCTGGCTGCGCTCATTCCGCACGCGAGTTGCATCGGCAGGACGCCTTGCAGACTGAGACGCTGATCAGGGCTGAATCGCGACGACGCGAACCAACGGCCCCTCGGGAATGGCGCCCTCGCGCAGGTCGACCTCCCCATCGATCCAGCCCTGCGCCACCCCGTGCTCGCCGAGCAGGGTGTGCTGGGCGCGATACAGGCGGGGCGCGAACTGCTTCACGCTCGTGTGATGGCCGCGTCCGGCCGCCGGGTCGAAGCGCAGCTCGCCGTGCGCCTCGAGGTATGGGCGCAGCTCCGCAGCGAGGCGGACTCCGTCCCAAGGGTCCGCCTCGTCCTGGCGGATGTGCTTCGCCGCCTCGTCGTAATCGCCCTCCGCGAGCGCGCGTACGAACGCGCGCAGCTCGGCGTGCACCCGCGCGCGCAGCGCCTTGGCATCGTGCGCGAGATCGCGCCGCGGCCTCCTGCGCTCGCGCCCGGGCGCGGCCGCGCTGGCAGGCGCGGGCGCCGCTGGCGCGCTCGCCGCCGTCGGCGTTCCGAGGCCCTCCCACGCGGCGAGCAGGCTCGAGTCGGTGCCGCGCACGATCTCGCGCAGATACGCGATCGCGTCTTCGAGCGCCTCGGTCTTGGCGGCGTCCGGCACGGACTGATCGAGCGTCGCGTGCACTTGCGAGAGGTAGCGCAGCAAGACGCCCTCGCTGCGCTGGAGCCCGTAGCGCCTGACGACCCCGTCGAACGTCGCGTCGTGCTCCACGATCTCGCGCGCGATCGACTTCGGGTGCACGCCCTCCTCTGCGACCCACGGGTGATGCTCCGCGAACACGCGGAACGTGGCGTAGATGAAGTCGGCCTCGGGCGCTGGCAGCGTCACCTCGTCGAGCTTCGCGATGCGCTCCTCGAACGGAACGCGGTCCGCCTTGAGCTGATCCATCAGCTCGTTCCTCACCACCTTGAGCTGCTGCTGGAGGATCGCGTTCGGGTTCTCGATCACCGCCTCGGCGACGCCGATCACCTGCAGGTGGTAATCCGCGGCCTCGCGATCGAGCGCCGTGATCGCATCGACGAAGTAGAGCGAGAGCGACTGGTGCAGCGAGAAGTCGGCCTGCAGGTTCGGATCGACGCGCGCTTCGTGATTCGCGATCTGCACGATGCCGGCACGGCGCAGCGCGCGGAACAGCACCGCGGCATCGCGGGTGAGGCGGCGCCGGCGCGACGCGCCCTCGTGCGAGCGCGCGATCAGCTCGATCAGTGCGCCGTAGCCGCCGCGCCTCCCGGTCTCGGCGCGCGTGCGCTGCAGCAGCGAGACCATCATGCCGTGCGAGACGCGGAACTCCGAGCTCAGCGCTTCCGGCTGCCGCTTCACGAGCTGATCGAACGTGTCCTTCGTCCAGCTCACGAAGCCCGGCGGGGGCCGGCGCTTGTGCGGCGCCGACTTCTCGCGCCTGCCGTGCTTTTGTGCGCGCTTCGCGAGGATCAAGTGCTCCGGCGCCTGGCACACCACGCTGCCCCGAGTATCGAAGCCGCGCCGGCCCGCGCGCCCCGCGATCTGCTTGAAGTCGCGCGCGCTGAGGATGCGCACCTTCTCGCCGTCGTACTTGCTGAGCTTCGTGAACAGCACGGTGCGGATGGGGATGTTCACGCCCACGCCGAGCGTATCGGTCCCCGAGATCACCCGTAACAACCCCTCCTGCGCGAGCTGCTCCACGAGCAGCCTGTACTTCGGCAGGAGGCCCGCATGGTGCAGCCCGATGCCGTGCGAGACGATGCGCTTCATCTCCTTCCCGAACGGCGTGTCGAAGCGCACGAGGCTCGTCAGCTCCGCGATGCGCTGTCGCATCTCGCGCGTCGCGATCTTCGCGCTGGTGAGCGCCGAGGCGACCTCCACCGCTTCGCGTTGCGTGAAGTTCACGACGTAGATCGGCGCGCGCTTCTCGTCGAGCAGGTCCTCCACCGTCTCGTGCAGCGGAGTCTCGTGATAAGCGAAGTCGAGCGGCACGGGCCGGTCCTCGCTCCACACGTGCGAGACCTTGCGGCCGGTGAACGCCTCGAGCCGCTCCTCGATCGGCGCGGTGTTGCCGAGCGTCGCCGACATCAAGAGGAACGTGCTGTTCTTCAGAGTGATTAGGGGCAGTTGCCACGCCCAACCGCGGTCGCGGTCGCCGTAGAAGTGGAACTCGTCCACCACGACGTAGGGCGCGTCGAGCCGCTCGCCCTGCCGCAGCGCCATGTTCGCGAGCACTTCCTGCGTGCAGCAGATCACCGGCGCCGCCCAGTTGATCGACGCGTCGCCCGTCATCATCCCCACGTTCTCGCGCCCGAGCGTCTCGCACAGCGCGAAGAACTTCTCGTTCACGAGCGCCTTGATCGGCGCGGTGTAGAACGAGCGCTTGCCCTCGCACAGCGCCTTGAAGTGAAGGCCGAGCGCGACGAGCGACTTCCCCGACCCCGTCGGCGTCGCGAGCACCACGTGCCGACCCGCCGCGAGCTCGAGCAGCGCCTCCTCCTGGTGCGCATAAGGTGTTAGGCCCGTGTCCGCGACCCAGCGCACGAAGCGATCGAGGATCGCGCCCGCGTCCGTGATCGATGCGCCGAGCGGCACGCGATCGATCAGGCGCGAATTCCCGCTGCGAGCTTCATCCACCACGACCGCACCTTAGGCGCAAACGACCTCGAAGCCCGCTGCAAGAGGCGCGAGCGAAGCGATGCGCCGCTCCGAAGAGTGCGGAGAGCGCGGGTCAACCCCGCGCGATCCGCAGCCAACTCCCAAATCCCGCGGCGCGAGTCCTCGAAGCGCCCACTCAGTGCCGCCTCCCGGCTCCTCTCGAGCGCGGCGAGGAGCGGCCGGGCGGGGTGGGGACCGCGCCGCCGAGGTAAACCGCAGGCGGGGCCGCAGAGAATGCGCGCCTTCAGAAGATGCGCGCATCCGCCCGAACGGTGATCCCCACCAAAGGCCCCGACGAGGCACGAGGCGCCGCGGCCCCCACCCCGCCCGAACGCGGCGCAACGACGAAGCTGTTACGCCCGCGTCACCCGTTCTTCTTCGCGAAATCTCGAAGGAACGCAGCGAGAGCCTCGCAACCAGCCAGCGGGAACGCGTTGTAGATGCTCGCGCGCATGCCCCCGACGGAGCGGTGGCCCTTGAGCCCGGACATCGCCGCCGCTTCCGACTCCTTCACGAACTTCGCGTCCAGCTCCGGCGACGGCGTGCGGAACGTGATGTTCATCAGCGAGCGCGAGCCCTCGCCGGCGTGGCACTCGTAGAAACCGCCCGCGGCTTCGAGCGCCTGATAGATCACCTCGGCCTTGCGCCGATTGTGCTTCTCCATCGCCGCGAGCCCGCCCTGGCGCTGGATCCACTTCAACACGAGGCCCATCAGGTAGATCGCGAAGGTCGGCGGCGTGTTGTAGAGCGAGCCCTCCTTCGCGTGCGTGTCGTAACGCAGCATCGTCGGCAGCTCGCGCGCGCGGCGCTCCACGAGATCGCGGCGCATCGCAACGAGCGTCACGCCCGAAGGCCCGAGGTTCTTCTGTGCGCCGGCGTAGATCACGCCGTAGCGCTTCACGTCGAGCGGGCGCGAGAAGATGTCGCTCGACGCATCGCAAACGAGGAACGCTCCCGCGGGTGGAGCCGGCGGCTCGCTCGCCCACTGCGTGCCGAAGATCGTGTTGTTCGAAGTGAAGTGCGCGTAGACGGGCGACGCGCTGTAACGAATTTCCTCCGCGCGCGGGATGCGGCGGTAGTTGCCCTCGGCCGTCGTCGCCGCGACGTGCGTCTTGCCGTAGAGCTTCGCCTCTTTCAGCGCCTTCTCGCTCCACGCGCCGGTGAGGAGGTAGTCCGCGGTCTGCTCCGCGCCTAACAAGTTCGCCGGCAGCTGGAAGAACTGCGTCGAGGCGCCGCCCTGCAGGAAGAGCACGGCGTAGTCGTCGGGGATGCCCGCGAGCGCGCGACAGTCGGCCTCGGCCTGTTGGATCACGCGCTCGAAGGGACCGCCGCGGTGGCTGTGCTCGGCGATGCCGATGCCCGTGTTCGCGAAGTTGGTGAGCGCGCCCTTCGCCTCCTCGAGCACCTCGAGGGGCATCACCGCAGGACCCGCAGAAAAATTGAAGATGCGCTCGCTCGGCACGGCAGCCTCTCTAAGTTGGGCCGGGCACGCCGAACCCGGCTCGCACAAGATCGGGCTCTTTAGCGGACGCGAAACATGGATGCAGTCGTCGAAACTCGAAGCGGTCGCGTGCGCGGGCGCGCGCGCCGCGGCGTGCTCGCCTTCCTCGGCGTTCCGTATGCGCGCGCGGCCGCGGGGCGGCTGCGCTTTCTCGCGCCGCAATTGCCCGAGGCGTGGCCGGGCGTGCGCGACTGCTTCGAGGCCGGCCAAGGGGCGCCCCAGCGCAGCGCGCTTCCGACGTGGCTGCAGGGGCTCGCCGGGAACCCGCGCGGCACGGGCGAGGACTGCCTGCGCGTGCACGTCTTCACGCCCGCGTGCGACGGCGCGAAGCGGCCCGTGCTGGTGTGGATCCACGGCGGCGGCTTCGTGTTCGGCTCGGGCAGCGCGCCCGTCTACGACGGCAGTGCGCTCGCGCGCGAGCACGACGTCGTGGTGATCACGCTGAACTACCGGCTCGGCGCGCTCGGCTTCGCGCACCTCGACAGCGTCGCGCGCGGCGGCCCCTTCGCCTCGAACGTGGGCCTGCGCGATCAGCTCGCCGCGCTCGCGTGGGTGAAGGAGCACGCCGCCGCTTTCGGCGGCGACCCCGCGAACGTCACGGTGTTCGGCGAGAGCGCCGGCGCGATGAGCATCGGCGCGCTGCTCGGAAGCCCCCTCGCGCGCGGGCTGTTCCAGCGCGCGATCTGTCAGAGCGGCGCTGCGCATCACGTCTCGTCGCGCGACGGCGCCGCGCGCATGGCGCACGCGCTGCTCGGCGCGCTGGGCCTAACGAGCGCGAACGCCGAGAAGCTGTGCGACGTGCCGCTCGGCGCGCTCGTCGACGCGCAGCTGCGCGCCACGGCGAGCCTGCCCGCGCCGTGGGGTCTGCTCCCGTGGCAGCCGTGCCAGGACGACGACGTCCTGCCGCGCATGCCGCTCGACGCGATCGCGGCCGGGAGCGCGCGCGACATCTCGCTGCTGCTGGGCACCAACCGCGACGAGTACAACTTGTTTCTGTTGGGCGGCGCCGTTCGCGCGATGGACGAGGTGCGACTGCGCAGCGTGATCGCGCGCGTGCTCGGCTCCGCGCGCGCCGCCGACGCCGACGCGCTCTACCGCGAGCTGCTGCCGCGCGCGCTCCCGATCGAGCGCTGGAGCCTCCTGCAGACGCACCGCGTCTTCCGCGCGCCCGCCGAGCGCCTCGCCTCGGTCGCCTCCGCGCACAACCCCGAGACGTACGCGTATCTCTTCACCTGGTCGCCGCCCCTGACGCCTGCCGCGGTCGGATCCTGTCACGCGATCGAGATCCCGCTCGTGTTCGGCACCTACCGCCAGCCGCCGATGCGCCTGCTCTACGCCACGGCCGGCGCGCTCTCGCGCGAGATGCAACGCAACTGGATCGCGTTCGCGCACGGCGGCTCGCCCGACGACCCCGAGTGGCTCCCACACACAGCCGCGACCGCACCCTACGTGTTAGGCACTCGCGACGAGCGCGCGCAGGAGCGCTGGAAGAAAGCGCGCGCGTTCTGGGCGGAGGCGGGTTGGGGGCCGCGGGAGACGTGACAGGTACGTCCTCGGGCCAGGCTGAGAAAGGAGAGGCGATGCTGGCGTTCTGGATCGTGTTCGGTCTGCTCGCACTCAACACCATCGCAAGCCTCCACTGGATCTCGAAAGCGCTCGCGATCTTGCGAGAGCGCTATGAACCCGTCTGGAGCGAGCTTGGAAGGCCGTCTCTCTTTTGGAACAACAGCCCGCAGAATGTCGTCGCGCTTCAGGGCTTCCTGTGGTCCGAACGCGCGGCGGCGCTCGGCGACTCGGAGCTCGATGCGCTCGCACGCCGAGTTCGCGCCGCAACGGTGCTTCAAGTGCTGCTGCTGCCGGTAGCCGCGCTGTCGATGTTCGTCGGAGCGTCGTTCTAGAGCCTGCTTCGCCCTCGTCCCGCTGGCCGCGCCCGCGCGCGTGGGGCGGCCTTCACGCGCCCCGCACCACCTCGTCGTACACGCGCCGAATCGCTTCCGTGTGCCGCGCGTAGTCGTCGAGTAGCGGCACGCGCGACGTGCCGGTTCGAGCGCTCGGCGCGTAGCCGAGCGAGCGCGCGACGCTGTCGAGGTCGGCGCGGTCGGCGCCGAGGTCGGCGATCGAGCGGTTCTCGACGATGCGCAGGCGGCTCGCGAGGCGCGCGAGGAAGGACCAGCCGTCCCGCAACGACTTCGCCTGCTCGGCGGTGAGCAAGCTGCGCGCGGCGCAGCGCTCGATGACTGCCGCGGTGGTCGCGACTTCGTGGAGGTCGCCGCCGTGCTGCAATGCGAGCAGCTGCACGATCGTCTCGACGTCGAAGATCGAGCCGCGGCCGAGCTTCAGGTTGCGCTTCTGTGCGTTCTCGTTCGCGAGCTCGCTCTCGACGCGGCGGCGCACGCGGTCGATCTCGCTCGCCGCGTTCGCGGGGAGCTCGCGCGCGAGCAGGCGCGCACGCAGCGCCTCGAAGCGCGCGGCGAGCGCGGTGCTGCCGCCGACGGGCCGCGCGCGCAACAGCGCCTGGCGCTCCCACAGCTGCGCCTGCGTCTCGTGGTGGCGCGCGAAGCCGGCGAGCGAGGTGACGAGCACGCCTTGGTTTCCGGACGGGCGCAGCTGCGCGTCGACCTCGTAACAGATGCCCTCGCCGGTGCGCTTCTGCAGCGCCCAGCTGAACTTTTGCGCGAGGCGCACGAACGCTTCCTGTGCGAGCACCGCCTCGTCGTCGGGGGCGCCGGGCAAGTCGAACAGGAAGATCACGTCGAGATCGCTGCCGTAGCCGAGCTCGCGGCTGCCGAGCTTGCCCATGCCCACGACGAGAAACTCGCCGCGTTCGATCTGGGCGTGCGCGCGGGCCACCCGCGCGAGCTGCGCGCGCGCCACCTCGAGCGCGGCGCCGATGCACACCTCGGCGACGTCCGTGAGGGCGCGCTCGACTTCGGCCTGCGGGATTTTCCCTGATAAGTCGAGCAAGCCGATGTTCACGAGCTGGCGCTGCTGGAAGAGGCGCATCGCCGCGAGCGCGGCTTCCTCGTTCGCAGCATCTCCGCGCGACTGCTGCTCGCGCAGCTCGGCGAGCTCGACCGCGAGCTGCTCGCGCGTCGAGAGGAAACGCGTCGGATCGCTGAAGATCGGCTCGATCAGGCCGGGCACGCGCGCGATCACGTCGGAGAGGAAGCGCGACATCGCGAACATCGAGACGAGCCGCGCCACGAGCTCGGGCCGATCGAGCAAGAGCCCGAAGTAGAAGCTGCGCCCGCCGATGCCTTCGACGAAGCGCATCCAGTTGTTCGTGGCGCGGGGAGGATCTGGCGACGCCGCGATCTCCGCGGCAACGCGATCGGCGAGTGCGCTCAGCTGATCCGCCATGCGCGGTGCGGCAAACAAGCGCGGCGCCTTCTCGCGCAGGTGACCCAGCAGGTGCGCGCCGCCGCCCGGCCGCTGCACGAGCGCCTCGAAGCGCGCGCGCACGGCGCTGCGCACGGCGTCGAGGCGCGCGTCGAACTGCGCGAGCGCCGCGTCGCCGCTGTACAGCGTGCGCGCGAGGCGCTCGCGCGCCGCGCTCCCCGCTGGCAGCGTGTGGGTCTGGCGCTCGTCCTCCATCTGCAGCCGATTCTCGACGCGACGCAGGAAGCGATACGCGTCGAGCAACTCGTCGCGCATCGCCTCCGGAATGCACTTCGCCTCGGCGAGCGAGACGAGCGCGCGCGGCGCGGAGCGGCCGCGAACTTGCGGCGCGCGCGCGCCGTGCAGCAGCTGTAGCGCCTGCGCGACGAACTCGACGTCGCGAATGCCGCCCGCGCCGAGCTTGATGTCGGCCTCGGCGTTCGCGTGCTCGCGCTCGATGCGCGTCTTCATCTCGCGGATCGAGTCGACGCCCGCGAAGTCGATCTTCGACTGGTAGATCATGGGATCGATCTGCCGGGCGAGGCTCCAGCCGAACGCGAGATCCCCCGCGACGGGCCGCGCCTTCATGAACGCCGCGCGCTCCCAGGTCGCCGCGTAGCCGTCGTAGTAGAGCAGCAGGCGACCGGAGGACGGCACGAGCGGACTCATCGTGCCTTCGGGCCGCAGATCGAGGTCGACGCGATAGAGGAAGCCCTCGGGTCCGCGCTCGGCCATCAGCTTCCCGAAGCGGCGCGCGAGCTGCGCGTAGTAGTCGGCGGGAGCGAGCTCGCGCGGGCCGCCCGAGAGCGGCTCCGCCTCGGGAGGCGGGCTCTCGTACACGTAGATCAAATCCACGTCGGACGAGTAGTTGAGCTCTTCGCCGCCGAGCTTGCCGAGCCCCAACACCACGAAGCGCGGCGCGATCTCGCCGCCCTGAGCGGTGCGCCAACGCGGCGCGCCCAGCTCGGCCGCGAAGTCTGCGGCGACGCGCGCGAACGCGCGCGACAGCACCGACTCCGCGAGCGCCGACAGCTCGCGCAGCGGCTCCTCCACGCGCGCTTCGGGCACGAGCGCGGGCTCGGCGTCGCGCACCGTGATCCGCGCGAGCTCCGCGTACTTGAAGCGGCGCAGAATCGCGCCGACCTCTGCGCTTGCTGCGCCCGCGAGCGCGGCGTCGAGCGCAGCGCACATCTCGTCGAACGTGCGCGGCTGCGCGAGGTCGCCCTCGGCCAGCGCGAATAACAACTCGGGCTCACGCACGAGCGTCGCCGCGAAAAACGGCGCGGTCGCGCAGAGCGCGCGCAGAACGCGCGCGAGCCCCTCGGGCCGCTCGGCGCGTTGGCGCGCAAGTCGCGCTGCATCCGCGCGCTGCGCCGACTCGATCACGCGCTCGGCACGCGCAGCACTGCGCTCGGGCTCAGGGCCGGCAGCGAACAGATGCGCGAGACCGCTCGTCACACGCGCATGATGAAAGGGGGCCACCCCATGAGCAACGCGGCCACGGCTTTCACGATTTCGGATTCGACGACAATGCCGACGCTTCGCGGCGAGAGCTGCGCGTGGGTTGCCGCCGCGCGAGGCGCTTGGAGCGACACCTGCTCCGTGCTGCGAGGTACTACCGGAATCATGAGCCACATCCTCCCGAAGCGTCGCAGCCTGATTCCCAGCTCGTTCGTCGTGCGTGCGTTGACCGCGCAAGGTCGGCGCTTCGCGTGCACGAACTGCGGTGAGCAGATGTTCGTGCGCTACGAGTCGGGCCTCTGCCCGCACTGCTACAACGGCCGCCGCCCACTGCGCGGCACCGAAGCAGTCCGCGAGGTGCCCGTGAACCTCGCGCTGGCCGGGATCGACGACTGCTACGAGCTCTGATCCGGCCGAGCCCCGCGGCAGAGGATCCCCGCAGCCGCGCGCCAGCCCACGTGCGCGCCGCGGCTCGATGACTGACGCGCAGCCTGCGCGCTGGAACGACCTCGCTGACGAACGCTACTCACTGCGTGTCGTCCGAGGCCGCAAGCGAAGCGCGCAGCAGCGGGCGAGTCCTCGAGCCCGATGCGAAGTAAACGTGGAGAAAGCGCGCGCCTCCCCATCCCCGAAAGAAGCTCGTGTCACCGATCTACCTCATCCGCCACGGCGAAACCGCGCTCAACGCGAACCGCACGCTTCAGCCCCCCGCGACGCCGCTCTCCGAACGCGGCCTCGCGCAGGCGGAGCGACTCGGAGCGCGCATGGCGCCGCTCGGCATCGCGCGCATTCTCGCGAGTGATCTCGCGCGCGCGGCGATGACGGCGGAGGCGGTGCGCAAGACGACGGGTGCGCCGCTCGAGCTCGACGCGGAGCTGCACGAGCGCAACTTCGGCGACTGGCGCGGCACGCCCTACGAACAGCTCGGCTTCGACCCGTTCGCTCCGGGCATGAGTCCGCCGAACGGCGAGACCTGGGAGGTGTTTCACGAGCGCGTCGTGCGCGCGTGGCGAAACGTGCTCTCCGTCGCGGCGCGCACCGACGGGCCGCTCGTGGTCGTCACGCACGGCCTCGTGTGCCGCGGCGTGATCGCCTTCCACGCGCCGCCCGCCCCCGGCCTCGCGCAGCCGGCCGGCTTCCGAAACACCTCGGTCAGCGTGCTGGAGCGCGCGCCGAGCGAATGGCGCGCGACGCTGATCGACTGCGTCGCGCACCTCGACGATGCGCGGGAGACGGGCGCGGCGTAGCGGGTTGCCCGAAGACCGGGGGACGCGAAAACCGGGGACGTTCCGCAAGTAGGTAAAGGACGACTTTCTTTACTTACTTGCGGAACGTCCCAGAATCCCCGCGCGGCCTCGTACGCCGCGGCGTGATCGCCTTCCACGCGCCACCCGCCCCCGGCCTCGCGCAGCCGGCCGGCTCCCCCGCAACACCTCGGTCAGCGTGCTGGAGCGCGTGCCGAGCGGGTGGCGCGCGACGCTGATCGACTGCGTCGCGCACCTCGACGATGCGCGGGAGACGGGCGCGGCGTGCACGTTGCCCGAAGACCGGGGACGCGAAGACCGGGGACGTTCCGCAAGTAAGTAAAGGACGACTTTCTTTACTTACTTGCGGAACGTCCCCGATTCCGGCTGCATCCGCTCCCGTCCGCCTACGCCAGCGCCTTCGCGTTGCGCAGCTTCGCGACGTCCTCGTTCGCGATGCCCCACTCGCGCAGCGCTTCGTCGCCGAGCTGCCCGGGGTGCGGCGGCGGGCGCTTGATCTCGCCCGGCGTGCGGCTGAAGCGCGGCGAGGGGCCGGGCTGCGTCACGCCGCCCACCTCAACGAACGTCTTGCGCGCGATGTTGTGCGGGTGCTTGTACGCCTCGGGGATCGTCAGCACCGGCGCGAAGCACACGTCGCTGCCTTCCATCAGCGCGCACCACTCGTCGCGCGTCTTGGTCTTGAAGAGCGCGGTCAGGCGCTGCTTCATCGCGCGCCACTGCGTGCGGTCCATCTGATTCGGCAGCGTCTCCTTGTCGAGCCCCGTCTTCTCGAGCAGCTCCGCATAGAACTGCGGCTCGATCGAGCCGAGCGAGACGTACTTCCCGTCCTTCGTCTCGTACGTGTCGTAGAAGTGGGCGCCGGTATCGAGCAGGTTCGTGCCGCGCTCGCCCCAACCGCCGGCGGCGTAGAAGCCGTGGATGAACGCCATCAGCGTGGCGGCGCCGTCGACCATCGCGGCGTCGACGACCTGCCCCTTCCCCGAGCGGCCGCGCTCGACCAGCGCCGCGCAGATGCCGAGGGCGAGCAGCATGCCGCCGCCGCCGAAGTCGCCGACGAGGTTGAGCGGCGGCAGAGGCTTGTCGCCCTCGCGGCCGATGTGGGCGAGCGCGCCGGCGAGCGCGATGTAGTTGATGTCGTGGCCCGCGGCCTGAGCCATCGGGCCCTCTTGGCCGAAGCCCGTCATGCGCCCGTACACGAGCTTCGGATTGCGCTTCAAGCAGACTTCGGGCCCGAGGCCAAGCCGCTCCATCACGCCGGGCCGGAAGCCTTCGGTGAGCACGTCGGCCTTATCGATCAGCTTCAGCACTAGCTCGACGCCCTCGGGATTCTTCAGATCGACGCCGACGCTGCGCCGGCCGCGCGCGAGCACGTCGTTCGAGGGCTTCTCGGGGAGCGGCGAGCGCACGGTCACGGAGCGGTCGATGCGCAGTACGTCGGCGCCGAGGTCGGCGAGCATCATCGCGCAGAACGGGCCCGGCCCGATGCCGGTGATCTCGACGACCTTGATGCCTGAGAGCGGTCCTGCCATCTGCGTGTCTCCTGTGCGTCGCGTGCGCGTCGCGTGCGCGTCGGCTGTTAGGGCCGCGCAGGATACTTCAGCAGCGCGCTCGGCCGCGGCCGAGTCTCCGCGCGACGCGCGTCACCAAGCGCTCGGAAGGACGGCCCGATGCGCCGGACATGCACGAGACGCCACCGGACACGTCGGAGACGCGCGAGGAGCGCGCTCGCTGCGTCGGCAAGCGAGACGCAACGAGCGGAGAACTCCGCGGAATCGCAAAGGTTTTCCCGGCGTTCGCCGAAAACTGGGCGTCACTCGGAGTTCGTGATGGCCGACACACGAGCGTCCGGCTGCGCTCGATAGCGTCCCTATCGCTCAGGGATTCGGATGCGAGGCCGCTCCGGGTTTCGACGAAACAGGATCACGGTATGGCCCACGACCCCACACAGCTCGGCCCCGGAGCGCTCGGCGAGAGCCTCGGCCAGCCCATGCTTGTCCTCGGGCTGGTGCATTCGCACCTTGATCAGCTCGTGGTCGCGCAGCGCGGCGTCGATGGCGCGAATCACGGCTTCGGTCGCGCCGCTGTCGCCGACCTGCACCAGCGCGTTCAGGGGATTGGCGAGCGCGCGCAGATGGCGGCGCTGGAAGCCCTGCAGTCCCGTCTCGGTGCTCATCGCACGCACTCTACGAGTCGCCGGACGCCGCTGCTCGGCCTGCTGACCGCGTTCGTGCTTTGGTTCAGCGTCTCGTGCGCGACGACAGCGCCAATCGAGCCCGCGCCTTTCGCGCCGGTACCGCGCGCGGCCGAAGCGCCCAGCGCGCACCCGCCGGTTGCGATCGACGAGGTGGAGAACACCGACCCCGCTTCGCTGCTGGGCCGCGCGGTGCCCGAGAGCCCGAGCCTCCTTTTCGCGCGCGACGTGCTCGATCGCAGGGCGGCGAAGCTGAGCGCCGTGGAGCGCGAGGGCGTGGCGCGCGAGCTGGTCGTGGCCGAGGCCGAGCACGGGATCTCCGTGCTGTTCTCGCTCGCGCTGATCGAGCAAGAGAGCCGCTTCGATCCGCGCGCGAAGGGCCCGACGGGCTCGATTGGGCTGATGCAGCTTCAGCCGCTGACTGCGCGCGAGGTCGCCCGCAAACACGGCCTCGCTTGGCAGAGCGAACGCACGCTCCACGATCCCGTGCAGAACGTGCGGCTCGGCCTCGCCTACCTCGCAGAGCTGCGCGCGAAGTTCGGCAGCACCGACCACGCGATGGCCGCCTACAACATCGGCCCGAACGCGCTGCGCCGGCTGCTCGACAAGCGCCCGCTGCGCCACGGCCCGTACCTGAAGAAGGTGCACGCCAAAGCCGAGGCGATGCGCGGCGAGTTCACGGTGCCCGAGATCGCAATCGGTGGTTGATCCGAGCTGAGCGCGCGAACTTGCGCGCCATGCCGCGCGCCGCGCTTCGCGAGAAAGCTGCCCGCATCCAGCACGTGCTCGATGCGCTCTACCCCGCGGCGCCGATTCCGCTCGAGCACGAGGATCCGTTTCAGCTGCTCGTCGCGGTCGTGCTCTCGGCGCAGTGCACCGACGCGCGCGTCAACCTCGTGACGCCCGCGCTCTTCGCCGAGGCGCCGAATGCTCCGGCGCTCGCGCAGCTCCCGGCTCCGCGCATCCTGCGCCTGATTCGCACCTGCGGCCTCGCGCCGACGAAGGCGCGCAATCTGAAGGCGCTCGCGCAGCGACTCGTCGCCGAGCACGGCGGCGCGGTGCCGAAGACGTTCGCGGAGCTCGAGGCGCTGCCCGGCGTCGGGCACAAGACCGCGAGCGTCGTGCTCTCCCAGGGCTTCGGGATTCCTGCCTTCGCGGTCGACACGCACATCCACCGGCTCGCCACGCGCTGGGGATTGACGAGCGGGCGCAACGTGGCGGAGACCGAGCGCGACCTGAAGAGGCTGTTCGCGGAAGAGAGCTGGGGCCGCGTGCATCTCCAGATCATCTACTTCGGCCGCGAGCACTGCCCCGCGCTGCGCCACGATGCGAGCGCGTGCCCGATCTGCGCGTGGGCTGCGGTGAAGCGGCGCGCACGCGTTACCGTGAATCGCGCGCGCAAACGCGCCTAACAAGTCGAGGAGACCGCGATGCCGAAGAAGGTCGAGTGGTACTACCACCGCATCGGTTGAACGAGCTGCACGCGAGCGTCCAAGTTCATGGACGCCAAGAAGGTCGAGCCCGCCGAGACGGTGAGCGCGTCGAAGAAGCTCTCGCGCAAGGACGCGGAGGAGATCGCAAAGAGCGCGAGCCGCGTGGTGGTGGCGAATGGCAAGAAGGTCGAGGAGTTCGAGACCGCCGGACGCGCCGCGAAGGCGGTCGTCGACGCGATGCTCGGGCCGACTGGGAATCTGCGGGCGCCGGTGGTGCGATCGGGGAAGACGGTGCTCGTCGGGTTCAACGACGAGGCTTGGACGAAGAACTTGGCGTGAGGCCTTGGTTCGTTCTCGTTCGTGACTCCGAGCGCGCGCGGGCGCCGGGGGCGGAGGGTCGCGACTCCGGCCCTTCGCTTGGTTGGTGTGCGCCTTTGGGTGTCGCGAACGCGCTGCTCCTGGGCGCGCTTTAGCGCCCACGCCGCTGGCAGATGACGCGAGGCGCGCCGACATGGTTGCGAAGGACCGGGCCTTCGCTGCGACGCCCGTCCGCCCCCCGGCGCCCGCGCGCGCTCTCGTGCTGGATTCGTCGCGGCTCGCGCCGGTTTGGGAGGAGTTGGCGCGGCTCGGGCCGCATCGAGCGGCCCGAGCCGCGCTCTCCTGAATTGCCGAGATCGCTGCGGTCGAGTTGTTACTGCCGCGCCGCCGTCACGATCCAGAGCGGGTCGGCGCCTTCCGGCGAGCGATCGAGCTGTTCCGCGGGAGCGAAGCCGCCGGCTTCGGCGAAGTATCGAGCGATCGCGTCGAGGCGCTGCCGCGGTGCGAGGACGTGCCAGGCGCGGATCGCCTTGGTCGGGAAGCAGCGATGCGAGGTGGCGATCACGGCGCGGCCGCCGGGGCGCAGCACGCGGGCGAGCTCGGCGAAGACTTCGATGGGGCGCGTCAGGTACTGGATCGAGACAGCGCACAGCGCGAAGTCGAAGCTGGCGTCTTCGAGCGGAAGGCGCGGATCGTCGTTGAGGTCGCGCACGTGACACTGCGAGAGCCGCGGGTTCTTTGCGAGCTCGTCGGCGTTCATGCCGATTCCGACGACGCGCCCGAGCGGGAGCGCGCTCGCGGGCGGCAGGTGCGAGACCCAGCTCGACATCAGATCGAGCACGTCCGCGCCGGGGCGCAGGATCTCGCCGTAATGACTCGTGAGCGCCGCGATGGTGGCGTCGTCGATGTGCGTGACGAAGCGCGGAAACGCGTAGAACTGCGCGTCGGGCGTCTCGTCGAGGCGATCGAAGAAGCCGGGCGGGAAGGCCGTGCTCATCGGCAAGAGAGGTAGCTCGCTCCCTCGCGCGAAGGCCCGAGCGGCAAGCGATCGCGTGCGCGCGCTAATCACGCGTGATGACGAGAACCCATCTAAGAATTCCGGACCGAGCCCGGCCCGGCGACGGGAGAAATCTCGAGATGGGCTCTAGTGCGCCCAATCCGTACGCGCCGCCCACCGCATCGCTCGACGAACCGCAGGCCGAGGCGCCGCCGCTGTTCGCCGTCAGTGCGGCGAAGCTCCTCCTGTTGTCGTTGTTCACCTTCGGCCTCTACACGACGTGGTGGTCGTACAAGAACTGGCGCGCATTCGACGGGCGAGACGGCGAGCGACTCATGCCGATCCCACGCGCGATCTTCTCGGGCTTCACGAACTTCTCGCTCTTTTCGCGCACTCAACGCTGGGCCACGAGCAAGGGGACTCACACCCGCGTCCCGCACGAGCTCTTCGCGATCGCTTCCCTCGTCATGAGCGTCGCCGTGGGACAGTCCCCATTTGGGACCCTCTGGCCGATCCTTTTCATCATGGGCATGGGCGCTGCCCATCTCCCGTCCAACGCGCTCGCGGCGCGCGTGAACCTCGCAGTCGCCCCGAATGCCGCACCGACCGTGGGCTGGACGACGATCAACATCGTCGGCGTCGTACTCGTTGGGATTCTCGTCGCACTCGTGGGCTTTCTCGTACCGCGCGGGGACGCTCAATGACGGCGCTGCTCGGGCTCGGCCCGCTCCAACAAGTCGCCCTGCCCTGCACCGACCTCGCTCGCGCGGTCGCGTTCTATCGAGACTCGTTGGGTCTGCGCTTCATCGCGCAGTACGACCCGCCCGGGCTCGCATTCTTCGCGCTCGGCGATGTGCGGCTCCTGCTCGATCGCTCGGACGAGGCAAAGCCTGGCGGCGGCGTGCTGTACTTCCGCGTCGCGAACATCGCGGCAACGCACGCAGAGCTCGCGGCGCGCGGCGTCGCCTTCGATCAGCCGCCGCACGCGATCTTCCCTGACGACGCGGGCACGTTCGGGCCTGCGGGCGAGACGGAGTGGATGGCGTTCTTTCGCGATCCCGACGGAAACACGCTCGCGCTGGCGTCGCGCCAGCGATGACGCGGCGCACGCTCCTCCTCGCGCTCTGCACCCTTGCGCTCGCGTGCGCGCCGAGCGGCGATGCGGGCGACGTCGATGCCGCGACCGACGTCGCGACCGAGTTCTTGCGCGCGCTCGACGCGGAGCCCGCGACTACGTGGCGCGCGCTCGCCTCGCCGCTGCGCGCGAGCGTGCCCGAGGCGCAGTGGCCCGCGCAGATCGCCTCGATGCGCGCGCCGCTCGGCGACGCCGGCACGCGCGACCTCGCGAGCGCGCTCTTCACCGAGACGCTCGAAGGTGCGCCGCCGGGCAAGTACTTCGTGGTCGAGTTCGAGTCGCGCTTCCCGAAGGCGACCTGCGGCGAGCGCGTGACGCTGATGTTCGAGAAAGGCGCGTGGCGCGTCGCTGGCTACTTCGTGCGCAACACGCGAACGCACGCGCCGTGACCGGCGTCTCGCTACGCCCCGCGCTCGCGAGCGACGCAAAGTTTCTGTTCGCGCTGATGAAGGCGGCACTCGGGCCGTACCTGGTCGCCACGTTCGGTCCGTGGGACGAGGGGGCGCAGCGCCAGAGGTTCTTCTCCACGCTGAAGCTCGAGCATCACCAGATCATCGAGCACGCCGGCGAACGCATCGGCTGCCTCGACTGCGAGCGCCTCGGCTTCGTGGTCGTTGGCGAGATCGAAACGCACTTTCTGATGGAGCGCGCTGCCTCGCCTCGCTAGAACGCCGCGATGCGCGCGCTCTTCTTCGACCTCGACGGCACGCTCACCGACTCCGCGCCGGGCATCACGCGCTGCCTCGCGCATGCGTTCGCGGAGCTGGGTGCGCACGTCCCTGATGACTCCGAGCTGCGCCGCTGCATCGGGCCGCCGCTCGATCACACGTTTCGGCGGCTGCTGCCCGAGCTCGGCGACGCGGAGATCGCGCGCGCGATCGCGCTCTATCGCGAGCGCTTCGTCGCGCACGGCATGTACGAGAACGCGGTGTACGACGGCATTCCCGAATGCCTCGCGGCGCTGCGAGACGAGGGGCTGCGGCTGTTCGTCGTGACCGCGAAGCCCGAGCGCTTCGCGAAGGAGATCGTGCGGCACTTCGCGCTCGGCGGGTTCTTCGAAGCGGTGTACGGGCCGAGCGAAGACGGAGTCCTCCACGACAAGGGTGTGCTGGTGGCGCACGTGCTGCGCAGCGAAGGCATCGCAGCCGAGCGCGCGACGATGATCGGCGACCGCGCCCACGACGTGCTCGGTGCGCGCAAGAACGGCGTGCGCGCACTCGGGGCGCTCTGGGGCTACGGCTCGCGGACGGAGCTCGAAGGCGCCGGCGCGCACGCGCTCGTCGCGCATCCCGCGGAGATCGCTCGCGCGCTGGCGCGTTGACGCGCGCGCCGCGACGCTCGCGCGATGACGACGCCCACGCACGACCGCTCCCGACGCGCCGCCGCGCTCGTGTTCCTTGCGTTGGCGCTCGTCACGGCGGGCTGCGATCAGGCGGCGAAGCACATCGCGCGCGAGGCGCTCGGTGACGGCGCCGTGCACGAGTTCCTCGGCGGCGTCGCACGCTTCCAGCTCGCGCA
Organism: Deltaproteobacteria bacterium; assembly: GCA_016875395.1. Taxonomy (NCBI): domain Bacteria; kingdom Pseudomonadati; phylum Myxococcota; class Myxococcia; species Deltaproteobacteria bacterium. The sequence goes on from VGRF01000007.1 coordinate 117,218, forward strand.
CAACCCGGGTGGCTTCCTCAGCCTCGGCGCGCGCCTCGACCCCGAGCTGCGCCACGCGATCTTCGTGTTCGGCGCGCCCGCGCTGATCGCGCTCTTCCTCGCGGTGTCGTACCGCGCGGCGCTCGCGAGTCGCCTCGCGCTCGCGGGCCTCGCGCTCGTCGCCGGCGGCGGGCTTGCGAACTGGGCCGATCGGCTGATCCACGCCGGCACGGTCACGGACTTCGTCAGCCTCGGCGTCGGTGCGCTGCGCACGGGCATCTTCAACGTCGCCGACGTCGCGATCATGCTGGGTGCGGCGCTGTTGTTACTGCCCGCACGTCAGCGCGAGGAAGCGCGCGATGGCTGACGCCGCGCTGTGCGCTCACCTCGCGTCGCTCGCGCCCGGCGCGGGGATGCCGGAGATCGCGCACGCGTTCTTGTTCCAGAGCGGCGCGATCGACGCGGTCGTGCGCTGCCCGGAGTGCGGCGCCCACGCGCTGCTGCGCATGCTCGACTGGGCGCCGCCCGCGTACACCGCGCGCGTCTACTCGCTGGCCGCGCTGCGCGAGGCCGACGTCGCGCTCTACCTGCGCAACCTCGCGCGCGGCAGCTGCCAGGTCTCGCGCGCGAGTGCGGAGCTCGACGCGCTGGTCGCGTCCGCGGGCGCGTGCGAGCGCCTCGTCGCGCTCGACGTCGCGAGCGAGCGCCTGATCGCGAGCGCGCCGCTGCCGCAGGGCCTGTCCGGCGAACCCGCCTTGTTCCCCGCGCGTCTCCCGCGAGCAAACGACGAGCGCTGGTTCGCAGCGCTCGGGCTCACGAAGAGCGAGGTGAGATCCGCCGCACGATGAAGCTCGAGATCACCGCGGTCGACCTGACGAGCAGCTCCGACGTCGCGGCGCTGCTCATGCTGCTCGATGCCTACGCGCGCGACCCGATGGGCGGCGAGAAGCCGCTACCCGACGAAGTGAAGGCACGCCTCGTGCCCGACCTGCGCGAGCGCATCGCGCGCGGCGCCGCGGTCGTGCTGATCGCTCGCCGCGAAAGCGCGCCCGTGGGCGTGGCGGTGTGCTTCGCCGGCTACTCGACCTTCGCCGCGCGCCCGCTCCTGAATCTCCACGATCTCGCGGTCGTGCCGGCAGCGCGCGGCGCCGGTGTGGGGCAGGCACTGCTCACCGCCGTCGACGCGCAGGCCCGCGCGCGCGGCTGCGGCAAGGTCACGCTCGAGGTGCGCGAGGACAATGCGCGCGCGCGGCGGCTCTACGAGCACACCGGCTTCGTCGACTACTCGCCTGGCGGCGAGCGCACGCGCACGCTGTTTCTCGAGAAGAAGCTTTGAGCGCCGATCTCGCGCTGTTCGTGGTCGCGGCGCTGCTCGTCGCGCTCGGGGTCGCGGGGTTGTTGCTGCCGGGACTGCCCGGTGCGCCGCTGGTATTCGCGGGCCTCGTCGTCGCCGCTTGGGCGGAGGGTTTCGCGTACGTCGGCTTCTGGTGGCTCGCGCTGCTCGCAGCGCTTGCGGCACTCACGTACGCCGTCGACTTCGCGGCCAGCGCGCTCGGCGCGAAAAAATTCGGCGCCTCGCCACGCGCAGTCGTCGGCGCGGTGCTCGGCGGCTTCGCAGGGCTCTTCTTCGCCCCCCGCGGCCTCTTGTTAGGCCCGTTCGCCGGTGCGCTCGCCGCCGAGTACAGCCTGCACCGCGACTGGGAAACGGCGCAGCGCGCGGGCTTCGGCGCCACGCTCGGCCTCGTGCTCGGCGGCGCTGCGAAAATTGCGCTGGTCAGCGTGATGATCGGCATCTTCGTCGCGGTGCGTTTCTTCGGCGGTCCGGAGTGAGCGCGCCGCTCGGGAAGTAGCGCTGCGCGTCTGCGCCCCCGCGGCGTAGGATGCGCGCATGCGCATCCTCCTCCCCGCCGCGTTGTCTCTGCTGATCACGCTCGCCGCAGCCGCCGAGTCGAGCGACTCGCCTGGCGCCGTCGTCGAGGCCTATCACGCCGCGCTCGCTGCCGGCGACGCGGCCGCCGCGGAAGCGCTGCTCGCACCCGACGCGATCGTGCTCGAGAGCGGCTACGCGGAGACGCGCAGCGAGTACCTCTCGCACCACCTCGCCGCCGACATCGAGTTCTCGCGCGCGATCGCGCAGCGGCGCAGCAACGTGCGCGTCGTCCGCGAAGGTGACGTGGCGTGGGTGAGCTCGACCTCGCGCGCCGAGGGCGAATTCCGCGGCAAGCCGGTGAAGAGCGAGGGTGCGGAGCTGATCGTTCTGTCGCACACCGAGGGGCGCTGGCGGATTCGCGCGATCCACTGGTCGTCGCACGCGGTGAAAGCCGCGGAGTGAGCGCACGCCGCGGCTTCGCGATCGCGTGCGCCGCGAGCCTCGCCGCGACCCTCGGCGATTTCGCGATGCTGCTCGTCTCGACGGCTGGCCACTTCGCCCGCAGCGTGGAGGCGCCCGAGGCGCTCGTCTGGCTCGGAGGCGCGCTCGGGGTGATTTGCTTGCCGCTCCATACGCTCGGCTACGCCGCCGCGGCGCGCAGCGTGTTTGCGGGCGCGCCGATCGCAGCGCGTGTGACGCGCATCGCTGGGATCGCGGCATCGCTGCTCGGCGCCGTGATCCACGGACTCACGGCGCTCGCGATCCAGGCGCAGCTCGAAGCCGGCCCGGGCGCAGCGCCCGCGATGGCGCCGCTCGATGCAGTCGCGCTCTCGCCCGAGCTCGTCGCGCTCTGGAGCGCGGCAGGCCTGTGCGCCCTCGCGGCGTGCGGAGCGATCACGCTCTGCGCGGCCAGAGGCCATAACAAGTGGGCGCTCGCCACGCCACTCGCGCTGAGCCTCGCGCTCGCTGCGCTCGGCAGTGCGACTGAGCTCGGGAAGTGGCTCCTGCTGCCGGCCGCTCCCAACCTCGCGCACCTCGGATTCTTCGCGCTCGGCTGGTCGCGCACGCGCGGCTCCTGAGCGGCGCGCGGCTCTGCGCGACCCGTTAGGTTGCGCGGGAAGGAGCCGCGATGTTCAAGACCTGCCCGAGCTGCGGAGACGAGTTCGTTCCGCACGTCGAGCTGTGCCCCGATTGCCGCGTGCCGCTGCGCGCGCCGGGCGAGAGCACGCCGGCCGCGAGCGCTGCGCCCGCAGGTGAGCTGCGCGAAGCCGTGATGCTCCGCGCTGGCGACGTGAGCGAGCTGCGCGAGCTCGCCGAGCGCCTGACGACTGCGGGCATCGAGTGCGCGATCGACACGGATCCGCCGGGCCAGAACCTGGGCGCTGCGACGTCGCGACGCGCCGCGGTGGGCGCGCCCGCGCGCCTCGCGCTCTACGTCGATGCGAACGACGCGCAGGCTGCGGTCCGGGTGCATCAAGCGTGGATCGCCGACGTGGTTCCCGACTCCGGCAGCGCCGGCGAGGTCGGCATCATCGAGGCGTGTCCGGGCTGCAGCGAGCCGGTCGCGGTCGGCGCAGCGGCGTGCGCCTCGTGCGGGCTCGAGTTCCCGGAGCTGCAGGTCGCGTGTCCGCAGTGCGGCCAGGGCGTCGAGCCGGCGGCCGATCACTGCGGGCACTGCGGATATCGCCCGTGAGGCAGACGCTCGGCGCCGCGTTCATCTCGTTCGCAGCGCTCATCGGTCTGCTCGCGCTCCTCAGGGAACCTCCCGCGCCCCCGCCGCCGGGCGCGCGCGGCGTCGAGGACGTGGTGCTGCTGCACGGCCTCGGCCGCACGGATCGCGCGATGCGTCCGCTCGAAGACGCGCTCACGGGCGCGGGCTACCGCGTGCACAACCTCGCGTACCCGTCGCTCGCGAAGGCGCCGGCCGAGCTTGTTACGGACATCGCGGCGCAGGTGGACGCCTGCTGCGCGCGCGCCGAGAAGCTGCACTTCGTGACGCACTCGCTCGGCGGCCTGCTCGTGCGCGCGCTGCTCGCGGAGCGCGCGCTGCCGAACCTCGGGCGCGTGGTGATGCTCGCGCCGCCCAACAACGGCAGCGAGTACGGCGACCTCGCGCGCGAAGCGAGCGCGAGCGCCGCCGAGCTCGTGCCTGCGATCGCGGCGCTCGGCACCGACCCCGAGGGCTTCGCACGCACCCTGCCGCCGCCGCACTACGAGGTGGGCGTGATCGCGGGCACGCGTAGCGTCAACCCGCTCGACGTGAGCCTCGTGGCTGGCGAGAGCGACGGCGCCGTGTCCGTGGCGAGCACGCAGCTGCCGGGCATGGCCGACTTCATCGCGCTCGACGCCACCCATTCCTCGATCCGCCGCAAACCCGATGTGCACGCGCAGGTGATCGCGTTCCTGCGCGAAGGCCGATTCGCGAGCGAGCCGCAGCCGGTGAGCGCAGGCGTGCTCGGAACCAGCCCGCGCTGACGCGCGCGGGGTCTGACCCCATTTCGTTGCACCGCGATCGGCCACTTGGGGTCTGACCCCTTTGTGCCATCGCGACGGTTTCGGGGCCGCCGTTTGCGTTCGCTCGCGTCCGCTCGTGGCATGATGCGTCCGCTTGCGCCCGCCGAGGTCTCGATGACGAACGCCCCCGCGCTCGTTCTGCACATGTTTCCGTCGTCGCACTACAACGAGAAGGCGCGCTGGGCGCTCGATTGGAAGGGGCTCGCGCACACGCGCATTCCGTACCTGCCCGGCCCGCACGCGCCGCAGATTCAGCGACTCTCGCGCCAGCAGGCGACACCGGTGCTCCAGATGGGCGCGCGCGTGATTCCCGGCTCTGCCGCGATCATCGATGCGCTCGAGCGCGAGTTCCCGCAGCGCGCGCTCTACCCCGCGGATCCCGTGCAGCGCGAGCGCGCGCTCGAGCTGCAGCGCGAGCTCGACGAGGAAGTCGGCCCCGCGGTGCGCACGGTCGTCTTCTCGGCGCTCGTCCCCGAGCTCGACTACTTGTGCGCGATGTTCACCAAGGGGCAACCGCGCTGGAAACGCGGCGTCTACCGCGCACTTCTTCCCCTCGTGAGCCCCGTGATCGCGAGAGCCAACGGCGTGACGGCAGAGAACGTGCCGCGCGCATTCGAGCGCACGCAGCGAGCGCTCGACGACGTAGCGCGGCTCGTGGGCCCGAGCGGGCAGATCGTGGGCGACGCGTTCAGCGTGGCGGACCTAACAACCGCCGCGCTGCTCGCGCCGATCGTGCGCCTCGAGCATCCCGACATGAAGCAGCCGCAGCCGATCCCCGCGCGCGTCGCGGAGCTCCTCGCTCGCTTCGAGAAGCACGCCGCGGTGCAGTGGGTGCAGCAGCAATACGCGAAGCACCGGCCCGCCTCGTGCGCGGTGGCGTAGCGCGCATGAAGGGTCTGCACCGCTTGCTGCTGATCCTCGCGCTCGCTCTTCCGGCGCTCGTGCTCGCGACGTACGTGCTCGGCGAGATCGTCCCGCTCGGCACGCTCTACACGCGCGACGCCACCGGCGAGCTGCACGCGACGGAGCTTTGGGTCGTACAGCACCGCGGCTCGCTCTGGGTGCGCGCCGCCCGCCCCGGGCGCAGCTGGTTCGAGCACATCGAGGCGAACCCCGAGGTCGACCTCGAGCGAAGCCGCGTGCGCGCGTCGTTCCGCGCGGTGCCGCACCGCGACGACGCGACACGGGCGGCCGTCGACCACGCGTTCCGCGAGCAGAACGGCGCGATCGATTGGTGGTACGGCGTGCTGCTGCGCAGCGACGCGATTCCGATCGAGCTCGTCCCGAAGCGCTGACGCGCAAACTTCACCGGCGACGCGCCGCAAGCCGTGGAAGCTTCCGCATCGCACGCGCGGAGGCGGGATGCAGAAGTACGTGGCCGAAGCGGTCGGCACCTTCGCGTTGGTGTTCGCGGGGACCGGCGCGATCGTGATCGATGACGTGACCGGCGCGGTGACACATCCCGGTGTCGCCGCCGTGTTCGGGCTCGTGGTCGCAGCCATGATCTACGCCGTCGGCGACGTCTCGGGCGCGCACTTCAACCCCGCCGTGACGTTCGGCTTCTGGCTCGCGCGAAGGCTGCCCGCGCGCGAGGTCGCGCCGTACGTCGCGAGCCAGCTGGTGGGCGCGTTCACCGCGAGCTTCGCGCTGCGCCTCCTGTTCGCGTCGCACGAGACGCTCGGCGCGACGTTGCCGGCGGGCAGCGAGCTGCAGAGCTTCGCGCTCGAAGTGGTGATCACGTTCGTCCTGATGTTCGTGATCCTCGGAGTCACCGCGGGCCCGCGCGAGAACCCGCTCGCGGGCGTTGCGATCGGCGCCGCGGTGTGGCTGTGCGCGCTCTTCGCGGGACCGATCTGCGGTGCGTCGATGAACCCCGCGCGTTCGCTCGCGCCGGCGCTCGTGTCGGGAACGCTCGCGAGCCTCTGGCTGTACGTCGCCGCGCCGCTGCTCGGCGCCGCGCTCGCGGTCGCCGCGACGCGCCTTGTCAGGGGAACCAGCGAGGCTCAGCCCGGGCTCCACTCGTAGCGCACGTCGGGCTCGCTCTCGGGCGGCGGGCTCACGCCGAACGCGACGGCGCGGAAGCCACGCGCCTCGTAGAACGCGCGGGCGCGCTCGTTGCGTTGGTGCGTAAAGAGCCAAACGCCGCCGGCGTGAAGACGCTTCGCGTGATCGAGCAGCGCGGAGCCCGCGCCGCGGCCTTGCGCATCCGGGTCGATGAACAGCTGGTCCACGTGATCGCCCTGAAGCGCCATGAGCCCGACGACTCTGCCCGCGCGCTCGGCCAGCCAGATCTCACCGCGCGCGCACAGCACGTCGCGGAAGAACGCGAGGTCTTCCTCGGGCGTGTGCGCCTGCTCGACCGCGATCCACCAGAGCGCGCGCTTCTTGCCGCGCGTCCACATCGCCACCACGAGCTCGAGCTCGTCCGCGCGCATGAGCCTCAGCGTGTACGAAGTCTCGTCAGCCATCGCGGCGCGGGTGATAGCGTGCGCCGGGTCCGCGAGGAGGCGCGCATGGCCGACGAGATCCGCGTGGAAACCTGGACGCCGGAGCTCGCGCTACGCGGCGAGGACTTGATCTACGAATTCAACGTGGCCGCGACGGGCATCACCGACGGCGGAATGTTCGCGTTCACGGTAAGAGGCGAGGAAGGTCGTCTACTCGGCTGTGCGCTCGGCCACACTTGGGGCGGCATGTGCGAGCTGAAGACGCTGTGGGTGGAGCAAGCGCTGCGCCACCGCGGCCTCGGCCGCGCGCTCGTGCTGCGCGTGATCGACGAAGGCGAGGCGCACGCGTGCACGCAGCTGCTGCTCTCGACGCACTCCTTCCAAGCACCGTCCTTCTATGCGCGGCTCGGCTTCAGCGAGCTGTTCCGCGTGAACGACTACCCGCGCGGCCATGCCATGGTTTTCATGCTGCGCCATCTTTCGCCGCGCCCTAATCACTCGCAGTGAGCGCTCGCCTCGCCGCTCGCGCGCCGAAGATCACGGCCGCGAGCACGCCGACCACCGCGATGGTGAAGAGCGCGTAGACGAGCCAGTTCGCCGCGGGTCCGCCGGGCGCGAGACCGCGCACCTGCGCCGCCGCCGCGAGAGTCGCGGCGAGGATGTTCCCGTAGCCCGTCGCGAGCGCGCCGAGACGGAACCAGCGCTCCTCGCTGCCAGCGAAGCGCAGCAGCGGCGTCGCGGCGCCGAGCAGCACGACGAGCATGCCGTTCAACAGGCCCTCGAGGTGCGCCGTGCGCCACGCGCGCTCGGCCTCGGCGCCCCAGCTCTCGTTGATCGCGCTCGCGTAGGGGAAACCGACGAGCAGCCCGAGAAAGATCACGACGAGCCCATGCATCACGAGCGTCGCGGCGGTTCGCTTCTGCATCGCGCCCCCCAGAATTGTTAGGTAATCCGAGCTTCGAGCCAGCGGTGGAACTGCCAGTTGCAGCGCTCGAGGTGCGAGAGACGCCCGCGCGTCGCGAGCGTGCTGCGCAGCCCCTGCTGCACGCTCTCGCAGGCGCGGACGTCTTCGCGATGAATCGCCTCGAGCGCGCTGCGGAGACCCATGCGCTGCTCCTCCGTCGCCTCCGGCGGCGCGAGCGGGTGAATGCGCAGCGTGAAGCGGTCGGCGCTGTGAGGAAGGAGCTCGTACCAAACCGCCGAGTCCGGCGTTACCGCGAAGAGCTGCAGCGGGAACGCGCAGCACACGAGGAAGTCGGCGAGCTGCGCGTGGCTCAGTCCGGGAGTCACCGGGAGGAACGCGGCGCCCGGCTCGCCCGTGCGCGTCGGGTTGTGCAGCACGGCCCACGGGCCGCCGCCGTTCTCCTCGCCCCACGTCACCGCCCCCGGAAAACCAGGCTCGAGCGTCTCGGGGTGGATGCTCGTGACGTGATAGCTCTCCATGAAATTCTCGATCATCAACTTCCAGTTCCACGGCGAGTCGAGCTCGAGCGGCGGTAGCGAGCGCATGCGCCCGGGCTGATAAGGCGCCACGAGCTTCTCCATCCCCGACAGCTGAGGCGCGAGCGGCGCCGCGCTCGCGTCGAAGCTCAGGTAGAGCCAGCCGAGCCAGCTCTCGACGCGCAGCTCGGGGAGGCGGCAGCTCGCGCGATCGAAGCCCTCCGCGCGGTCCATCTGCGGCGCCCCTAACAAGCGGCCGTCGAGCGCGAACGTCCAGAGGTGGTACTTGCACTGAAGCGCGCGCGCGTTGCCGCGGCCCTCGGCGACGCGGTGCCAGCGGTGGCGGCAGACGTTCGAGAGCACGCGAACGCGGCGCTCGTCGTCGCGCACCGCGACCAGCGGCTCGCCGAAACGCTCGAACGCGAAGTAGTCCCCCGCGTCGGGCAGCCAATCCTCGCGCCCGAAGCAGATCCAGCCGCGCCGGAAGACGCGCTCGACATCGCGCGCGTAGTGCGCGGGGTCCGTGTAACACGCGGGATCGAGGGTCTCGGCGCGTTCCAGTCGCTCGGCGACCCGCATCGCTCAGCGCCCGCGGTACTTCGGCTCGCGCTTCTCGGCGCGCGCGCGCTTGAACTCCGCGTAGTCCTGCGACGCGAACACCATCGCCTGCGCGACCGACTCTTCCTGCATCGACTCGCGCACCAGCGGGTTCGCGATGCGGCGCAGCGTGCGCAGGAACATCGCCACGGTGAACTCGGGCGCGCGCGCGATCGCGCGCGCCATCTCGAGGGCCGCGCCGTCGAGCTCCGCATCGGGCACGACGCGCGAGACGATGCCGTGCCGCAGCGCCTCCTGCGCATCGAGCACGCGGCCCGTAAGGGCGAGATCGGCGACGAGCCCGGGGCCCGCGATCTGGAACAGCCGCGCCGTTCCGCCCGAGTCCGGCACGACGCCGTGCATGATCTCTGGCAGCCGCATGCGCGCGCTCTCGCCCGCGATGCGCAGGTCGCAGAGCAGCGCGCGCTCGAAGCTGCCGCCGATCACGTGGCCCTTCAGCGCCGCGATGATCGGCACCGGCAGCGTGAAGAACGCCTGTGTGCCCGCGTGCCCGCGCTCGATGAACGCGAAGTCGCTGATGTCCTCCGTGCGCACGCCGAGCTGCGTCGTGTCGCGCCCCGAAGAGAACGACGCGCCCTCGCCGCGCCAGATCACTGCGCGCAAACCGGGCTTCGCGTGCAGCGCGCCGAGGATCGCGAACAGCCGCGCATCCATCGCGTCGTTCGCCGCGTTGTGCTTCTCCGCGCGGTCATAGGAGATGACGGCGATCGGGCCGTCGTAGGAGAGGCGAACTGCATCTGCGCCGTCGGGCATGGAGACTCCTGAAGACTGCGCAGGTTATCCCGGCCAAGCGCCTCGAGACTTTCTGGCGCGCAGCGGGACGAAGCTCCCGCGCGCCGATCGCTACCGCCCCTTGAACACCGGCGCGCGCTTCTCCGCGAACGCCTTCACGGCTTCCTCGTAGTCCTCGGTTCCAGCGCCCTGCACCATGCGCTCCGCCTCGATGTCGAGCACCGACTCCAGGGAGTCTGTTAGGGCGCGGTTCAGGTTGTCCTTCATGTACCGCAGCGCGATCGGCGGGCCGGCGGCAATGCGCTTTGCGTAGTCGAGCGCGGCCTCGGCGAAGCCGGCGTCGGCGAGCACGCGGTTCGCAAGGCCGAGGCGATCGCAGTCGGCGGCGGAGAGGCGCTCGCCGAGGAACATCACTTCGCGCGCGCGCGCGGGACCTAACAAGCGCGTCAGGAACCAGCTCGCGCCGTAATCGCCGGAGAGGCCGAGCCGCGCGTAGGCCGTGGTCGCGAACGCGCTCGCCGCCATCACGCGCAGATCGCACGCGAGCGCGAGCGCAAAGCCCGCGCCTGCTGCCGGGCCCGGCAGCGCTGCGATCGTGGGCTTCGCGAGGCGATGCAGCGCGCGCGGCGTCTCGTGCTCCCAGCGCAGCTGGCGCTTGCGATCCTCGGGCGACGGCGGTCGGCCCTCGCTCGCCATGCGCTTCGTGTCGCCGCCCGCACAGAACGCGCCGCCCGCGCCCGTGAGCAGCACGCAGCCCACGTCGGGGTTCGCGCCGAGCTCGGGAACGAGGCGATGCAGCGCGCGCTTCATCTCCATCGTGAGCGCGTTCTTCGCGTCGGGGCGATTGAGCGTGATCACGCCGACGCGCGCCTCGATGCGGCAGAGGACCTCGGGCGTTCCGGTCTCGATGGCGCGCGTGTCGCTCACGACTTCTCCTCGCGAGCGGCGCAGTCTACGCGCGCTGCGAGATACTGCGCCTTCCCTCGCAAGTGGAGCACGCATGGGCCTTCCCGAACCGCCGCCGCTCGGCGCGCACGCACTTCCGGCCGGCGCCTACGCCGGGCAGACCGTCGCCATAACAGGTGGCGGCACCGGACTTGGCAAAGCGATCGCGCTCGAGTTCGCGCGGCTCGGCGCGAACGTCGCGATCCTCTCGCGCGGCGAAGAGCACCGCGCGGCGGGCGTCGCCGCGATCGAGAGCATCGGCGGCAAGGCGATCGCCGTCGCGTGCGACATCCGCCAGCCCGATCAGGTCGCCACCGCGTTCGACCAGATCGCGCTCGCGTTCTCGCACCCCGCCGTGCTCGTGAACAACGCGGCGGGGAACTTCCCGGTGCCGGCGGAAGATCTCTCGCCGAACGGCTGGCGCACCGTCGTCGACATCGTGCTGAACGGCACCTTCTTCTGCTCGCGCGAGTTCGGTCGCCGCCACATCGCCGCGGGGACGAGCGGCGCAATCATCAATGTCGGCGCGTCGTATGCGTGGACCGGTGGGCCCGGCTTCGCGCACTCCGCCGCGGCGAAGGCAGGCGTGAAGAACATGACCGAGACGCTCGCGGTCGAGTGGGGCCCGTACGGCATTCGCGTGAACGGCCTCGTGCCGGGCCTGTTCCCGCACGAAGACGAAGTCGCCGCGATCAAGGCGACGCCCGGGCGCGGCGACCGCGCGAGCGAGGAAGCGAGCTGCCCCGCGCTGCGCACGGGCCGCCTGCGCGAGCTCGGCTGGGCCGCGACGTTCCTCGGCTCGCCGTACGCGAGCTACATCAGCGGCCACACGCTGGTCGTCGACGGCGCGAACTGGCAGCGACGCGCGATGCGCCAGCCGGACTTCGTGCCGATCCGCACGCAGATGGGCAAAGGCGCGTTCGAGCTGAAGTGATTAGGTACTCGCGCGGAACGAGAGCACACGAGAGATGTAACGACAGATCGCGGCTCGGGAAGCGCAAGCGGCCCAGTGCTGGCGAAGCCAGCGCAGGCCGCGCGCAGTGAGCCGAAGGCGAACGGAGAGTCGCAAATGCCTGAGACGTACATCCGACTCGAGCGCGAGGGCCCGATCGCGACGCTCGTGCTCGATCGCGCCGAGAAGCTGAACGCGTGGAGCTGGGAGAGCGCGCGGCAGATCGCGGCGCGCGCCGACGAGCTGCGCTTCGACAACGAGGTGCGCGTCGTGATCGTGCGCGCCGAGGGCCGCGCGTTCTGTGCCGGCGTAGACCTCGGCATGCCCGAGGACCGCATCACCGGCCGCTCGCCGGCGGAGAAGGTCCGTAACTACTACGAGAAGTTCCGCTGGGTGCACGAGCGCTTCCACGTGCTCGCGAACCTGCCGCAGCCCGTGATCATGGCCGTGCACGGCTACTGCCTCGGCGCCGGCCTCGAGCTCACGATGATGGGCGACATCCGCATCGCCGCCGACGACGCGCAGTTCGCACTGCCGGAGCCGCGCGTCGGCGTGGGCATCGACGCGGGCGGCGACATGCGACTCGTTACGGAGCTCGGCGCCGGCTGGACGCGCCTGCTCGCCTTCACCGGCCGTCGCATCGACGCGCAGACCGCGCTGCGCATCGGCATCGTGCAGGAAGTGGTGCCGCGCGATCAGCTGCTCGCCCACGTGCGCGCGCTCGCGGGCGAGATCGCCGAGAACGCGCCGCTCGCGGTGCAGACGATCAAGCGCACCATCAACAACTGGGCGGAGCGTGGGCTCGCCGAAGCGCTGAAGTTCGAGGCCGCGAGCGCAAGCGTGAACTTCGTCAGCGACGACATGCAGCTTGGGTACAAGGCGATGGCGGGGAAGGAGAAGGCGAAGTTCGAGGGGAAGTGAGGAAGGATCTACTTGTCATCGCTCCCTCTATCTTCGCTCGACTCAGGAGCAGCGCTTGGATCGCCGGTAGCTGAGGGCGTAGGTGCGGGCGGGCGCGCCGCACTCGGATCGCGGAGGACTCCTCCACGGGAGATGAGATTAAGTGTCTCTTGAATCTGCCTTAGCTGCCCCGACATGTCCGCTCGGCGCAATTCTTCTTGTACACGCTCGGTGGGAGTGCGAACAGACTCCAAGATCTGCTGCCAGAGCGGATCAGAAATCTGGCGCTGGATCCCGCGGAGTGTGTCGCCCCAAAGTGCCCCGGCCGGTAGACCACCTCGATCAAGCGACCCCAAGGGCAGCTGAGCCGGCCTCACGGAAGGGCCGCCGATGGGGGAACCAATCGACCTGCTGTTATCCAAGAACTGTTGCTCCTCCGCCTCTTCGTCCTTTGAGACCTTGATGCCGGCCGCTCTCAACCCCTCAGCGAGCCGATCCGTCATCGTCAGTCTCCGCTTTCGGCTCACTCGCTCGCGAAACTCCTGAAGCAGCCAGTCGTTAATGATCATGCCTCCGTCGAGTTGCACCCCGAAGTCGTTGTCCCGCTAGACTATGACCACATCATCACCTGACTCACTCGCGGATCGAACGATCCACTCCCAGTTGACCGCATCTCCGATCGATGTGTCGTCTCTCTTGCGTGGCGGGTACCCAAGCATGAAGCGCTTCCGAGCAAGTCGGCGAATCTCGAATCGCACCTTCTTGTCGCGCTTCAGATTCCAAGGGCTGTCGGCGCGGAAGAGTCGCTGTGCCGTTCGGTAGACGACATCGTGTGTCGTGGGCTGACGCAGCACGCGGGTGATTCTCTGCTTCATCGTCGCCGTCATCTGACGAATCTTCTTCTCGGTTGTTCGGACTCCCGAGGATTGTTTTGAGTCCGCGAGAAACGCCGGCAACTCGCTTAGCCCTTCAAAGGAAGGTGACTTGACAAGCGCGTAAGAACTAAGAATCACCGCTTGCCTGTTTTTCTTGAACTCCATCTCGACCTGCGCCGTTGAGATGAATCCATGATGGGTGACGGCATTTATGTGCTCGAGGATCGACAACGCACGCTCGCGTGTCCGCACTCGATAAAAGTCGAGCCAAATGTTCGTGTCGATAAACACGAGCGATTTCACACTCATACCCCAACCATCGCCTTCACCCGCGCATGCGGCACCAGCGTTCCCTCCCTTCGCCGCACCACCGCGAAGGCTTCCTCAGCTGCGCCTAACACCTCGCGCACATCGTCTTCGCTCAGCGCCGCGCACACGAAGTTGTTGTGCCACGGGTGGAGGTACACGCCGCGCTGCACGAGCTCGCCAGTGAACGCGAAGCCGCGCCGGAAGTCGGGGTCGTCCGCGAACAAGATCTGCGGCATCTGCGGCGGGCCGGTTTGGCGCAGCGTGTAGCCGGACGCGGCGGCGGCTTTGGCGAGGCCTTCGCGGAGTTGCGCGCCTAGTCGCTGCATGCGCTCCAGGTAGTCCGTCTCGCGGATGCGGCGCAGCGTGGCGAGGGCGGCGGCCATCGGGGCGGCGGCGAACCAGAAGCTGCCGGTGGTGTAGATGCGCGAGGCCGCGGCGCGCGCGACTTCGCTCCCTAACAACGCCGAGAGCGGATGCCCGTTCGCGAGGCACTTGCCCCAGGCGCTGAGGTCGGGCTCGACGCCGAGGTGCGTCCACGAGCCGCTGCGCGAGAGACGGAAGCCACCGCGCACTTCGTCCATGATCAGCAGCGCCTTGGCGCGGTCGCACACGCTGCGCACCGCGTGCGCGAACGCGCGCGCCGGCAGCTCTTGATCGACGAAGCCGTCGTGCTTGAACGGCGAGACGAGCACGCCCGCGAGGTCGCCCTCCGCTTCGCGCGCGGCGCGCTCGAGGCTCGCGACGTCGTTGTACGCAAACGGGATCAGGTGCGCGCGGTCGTCGGGCAACGTGCCGATCGGGTTCGGCGTGCACCACGCGGCTGCGCCGTGATACGCGCCCTTCGCGACGAGAATCTTGCGCCGCTTCGTGTGAGCGCGCGCGACCGTCACCGCCATCGAGGTCGCGTCCGTGCCGTTCTTGCAGAAGAGCGCCCACTGCGCGTGCGCGACTTGCTGTGTGAGCTCCTCTGCGAGCTCGACGATCAGCGGCGAGGGCCCCGTCATCGCATCGCCGTGCGCGAGCTGCGTCGTGAACGCGGCGTCGATCTCGGGATCGCAGTACCCCAACAAGTTCGGGCCGTACGCGCACATGAGGTCGATGTACGCGTTGCCGTCGGCGTCCCACAGCCGCGCGCCCTTCGCGCGCGAGAAGAACTGTGGGAACTCGGCGGGAAGCAGCGCGGTCGACTCGTGGCCGTACATGCCGCCGGGAATCACGGCGGCGGCGCGTGCGCGAAGGGCGGCGTCGGCGGAAGTGCGTCGCGTCATCGTGGACCTCGCTTTGACGATCTTTGGCGCACCGATCGCACCGCTGCGTCGCGTAGGATCGTGCCCGCTGCGACCGGACCCGTCACACGCGCAGCTTACGCTGCGAGGCATAAGAGGGGGGAACGCGATGGCGGTGCGATGGCTTCAGTGCACGGTGCGGCCGGGCATGTTCGACAGCGAGTTCATGGTGGGGATCGAGGTGCCGGGCAAGGGCGAGCTCACGGCGATCTTCGTCGACAAGAGCCTGGTGCGCGTGAGCGAGCAGCCCGAGCGCGGAAGGCCCGTGATCGGGCACGTGCGCGTGTACGCGCGGGAGGACGGCGAGGAGGCGACCTGCACGCTGCCCGTTCAGAGCGTCGAGTTCGGCATGAACATCGGCGTGCCCACTTCGTTACTGGCGGCTCAGGACGACGTGCTCGATCCGGTCGCGAGGTGAGCGATGACGGTGCTCAGCAATCGCGCCCTGATCGAGGCGATGGATGCGGGGCGCCTGCGAATTGATCCGCGGCCGGCGCCGACGCCCGAGGTTCGGGGCTCACCGTTCGGGTCTTGCTCGGTCGACCTCCACCTCGGGCGAACGATCTTCATCCCGCGCAGGGGTCTTCAGGTCACGCTCGACATCCGCGGCGCGCTCACGCCCACGCTGGACGCGCTCTACGAACGGCGCGAGATCGCTGACGAGGGCTGGGTCCTCGAACCTGGGCGCTTTCTGCTTGGGAGAACGATCGAGGTCGTCGATCTACCCCTCTCCGGGAATGGCCTCGCCGCTCGCATCGAGGGCCGCAGCTCGTTCGCGCGCGCAGGACTGCTCGTGCACTTCACTGCGCCGACGATCCACGCTGGTTTCACCGGCTCCATCGCGCTCGAGATCATCAACCTCGGCGAGTTCGCGTTGGTTCTCCGGCCCGGCTCGGCGATCTGCCAGCTGATCGTCGAGACCGTCGAGGGCGAGCCGATCCGCAGCGACTCTCAGTTCCAACACCAATCCGCACCCACCGGAGCCGCGGCGCCCTAACACCTCACGCCTTCGCGCTCGGCCGCGCGCTCACCTCCGCGTGCCAGCGCAGCAGGTTCTTTTGCGACGGCTCGGGGTGCAGCTGATTGAGCTGGGCTGCGAAGTCGTAGGTGGTGAGCGCGAGGATGTCGGCCATCGAGTAGCGATCGCCGGCGACGAACGCGCGGCTCGCGAGCTGCGCGTCGAAGAACGCGAACGCGTTGCGCACGAGCACGCGCGCCTGATCGGCCATCTCGGCGATCTGGTTCTTCACGACGGCCTTGGTCAGGGGCGAGCCGTGCACCCACACCATCCCCACGGCCTGCATGAACGTCATCTCGACGCGGCGGTTCCACATGTCGATCCGGCCGATCTCTTCGGGCGTGCGGCCGAACAGGCTCGGCTCGGGGTGGAGCGCCTCGAAGTAGCGGCAGATCGCGACGCTCTCGGCGATGTGCGTGCCGTCGTCGAGGGCGAGCACGGGCAGGCCGCCGAGCGGATTCACGTTCGCGAGGAACTCCGGCGTGCGGTTCGCGCGCGTCATGATGTCCACCTTCTCGAACGGCACCGAGATGCCTTTCTCCGCGAGGTAGATGTGCACGCGGCGCGGGTTGGGCGCGCCGGGGTAGGTGTAGAGCTTCACGATCGCCTCCTGTGGATCGCGCACGATACGCCGACCGCGCGCGTTCTTGTGGCACCAGATCTGCCACAATCTCGGCGCTCGCCCGGAGACCTCGATGCGCTTTCACCGCCCCTTCGTCGCGTGCGCGCTGCTCGCCATGACCGCACTTCTCGCTGCGTGCGAAGGCGCGCAGGATGCGCTCGTGCGCCGCGTCGCCTCACGCGCTGCTGCGCAGGACGACTCGCTGTTCGCGACCGACGCGCTGCGCGTTCTCATCTGCGGCAGCGCCTCGCCGCTGCCGCATCCGACGCGCGCGCGCCCGTGCACGGCGGTGTTCGCGGCGGGCAGGCTGTGGGTCGTGGACGTGGGCCCCGGCTCTTGGAATCGCATGGGCGGTTGGCGAGTGCCGCCGAAGCTCGGCGCCGTGCTGCTCACGCACTTCCACAGCGACCACATCGGCGAGCTCGGTGAATGGAACCTGCAGAGCTGGGTGAACGGACGCGAGGCGCCGCTCACCGTGATCGGCCCTGAAGGCGTGCAGCGCGTCGTCGCGGGCTTCAACGAGGCGTACGCGCTCGATGTCGTCTACCGCGCCGCGCATCACGGCGCGGACTTCATGCCTCCGGGAGTCGGCGTGATGAGCGCGCAGCCCATCGCGTTCGCGGAGAGCGCGACGAGCGAAGTCGTGCACGACGCCGACGGGCTTCGCATCACCGCCTTCCTCGTCGATCACGCGCCGATCGCACCGGCGGTCGGCTACCGCTTCGACTACCTCGGGCGCTCCGTCGTCGTGAGCGGTGATACCGTCATGAGCTCGAACCTCATCACTGCGGCGACGGACGTGGATGTGCTCGTGCACGAGGCGCAGGCGAATCACATCGTGAAGTTGCTGCAAGAAGTTGCGACAGAGAGCCGGCCGCGCGCGGCGAAGATCATGAGCGACATCCCCGACTACCACACGAGCCCCGTCGAGGCGGCGGAGGTTGCGAACGAGGCGAACGCGAAGCTGCTCGTGCTGAGCCATCTCACGCCGCCGCCGCCGAACGCGCTCCTGGAGCGCATGTTCGTGCGCGGCGTCGAGGACGCACGCTAGGGCGAGTGGGTACTCGCCGACGACGGCATGCTCTTCACGCTGCCGGCGAGCTCGCAGGAAATCACGAGAGACTCACTCGAATGAAAGAGCTCGCCGCCCGCCGCGAAGCGACCGTGCGCACGCGCGCCGATTACCGGAGCAAGCCATCTCGGAGCTGCTCGCGCAGCACCCAGAAAGGCGCGGGCCGATGACGAGCGAGGCGCAGCTCTACCGCGCGGTGAACGCGGTGCTCGAGCCGGCGATTCGCGCGGGGCTCGGTGCGCCGCTTCTCTCGCCGGCGGGCTTCGTAGTGGTCGAGATGACCGGCGCAAAGTCGGGGAAGCTGCGCCGCGTTCCGCTCGCGGCGCTGCGCATCGGCTCGCACCTGCTGATCGGCACCGTGCGCGGCGAGCGCTCGCTCTGGGTGCGCAACCTCGCGGCGAACGGCGACGTGCGCGTGTGGCTCGCAGCGAGAGCAAAGCCCATGCGCGCGTTCGTGCTGCGCCCCGGCGCGAGCGCACGCAGGCCGCGCGCACTCGCGACGACTCTGCGGCCGCTCTGGCGCGCGCTCGCGTCCCTAACAGACCGCGGCTTCGCGTTCGCGCTGCTCGCGCCTGCGCCTAAGCGCGCAGCTTCGCCTCGAGGCCGCGCTTCACCTCGGGCCACTCGCTCGCGATCACGCTGAACCACACCGAAGTCCGCAGCGAGCCGTCCGGCATCACCATGTGCGCGCGGAAGCGGCCCTCTTCCTTCGCGCCGATGCGCGCGAGCGCCGCGCGCGACTTCTCGTTGCGCTCGTCGGTCTTGAACTCGACGCGGTTGCAGCCAAGCACCTCGAAGCAGTGCGTGAGCTGCAGCAGCTTCGCCTCGGTGTTCACCGCGCTGCGCTGATGCGAGGGCGTGATCCACGTCGCGCCGATCTCGAGGCGCCTGTGCGCGGGCTCGATCGCCAAATAACAAGTCGAGCCGACGACTCGCCCGGTCGTGCTCTCGATCGTCACCCAGGCGTGCAGCGTGCCTTCGCGCATGCGCGCGAGGCTGTGCGCGACGTAGGCGCGCATCTCGTCGGGCGCCTCCATCGACATCGGGTACCAGCGAAACAGCCCGAATCCGCAGCCGGCCGCGACGAGCGCGTCCGCGTGATCCGCGCGCATCGTCTCGAGGCGAACGTGCGTTCCTTCCAGCGTGATCGGCTCGGTCTTCACGGCGTGCATATCCCGCGCGCGCGCAGCAACATCGCGTCCCTCGAAGGAGCTGCGCCATGCCCATGCCGAAGGGGATCGGAATCGTCGATCTGATGCTCGGCTTTCCGATCACGGACCACGAGAAGATGTACGACTTCCTGCGCCAGCAGGCGAAGGACTCGTGGTCGAAGGAGAGCACGTTCCCCGTCGAGTACATGTTCAAGGGCGTGCCGTACGACTGGGGCAAGGGCCGCGATCCGATCGAAGTGACGATCGAAGAGATGGACAAGTGGGGCATCCAGTGGGCGCCCGCGAGCGTGCTGAACGAGACGGGACGCAAGGCGCTGACGAAGCACCCCGATCGCTTCTTCGGAACGTGCCAGGTCGATCCGAACACGGGCATGGAAGGCGTGCGGCTCGCAAAGAAGGCCCACGCCGAGTTCGGCATCAAGGCGCTCTCGACGTTCCCGGCGGGCCTGCAGCCGCAGGTGCCCATCAACGACAAGAAGTTCTACCCGCTCTACGCGACGGCCTGCGAGCTCGACATCGCGTACTTCGTGAACGCCGGCGTGCCCGGCCCGCGCGTGCCGATGATGTGCCAGCACGTCGAGTTGTTAGACGAAGTATGCTGGTTCTTCCCCGAGCTGCGGCTCATCACCATGCACGGGTGCGAGCCGTGGGAAGATCTCGCCGTGAAGCTGATGCTGAAGTGGCCCGGGCTTCACTACTGCACGAGCGCGTTCGCGCCCAAGCACTACCCGCAGGCGATCATCAAGTACGCGAACACGCGCGGCGCCGACAAGATCATGTACGCCGGCTACCACCCGATGGGCCTCTCGCTGGAACGCATCATGACCGAGATGCCGAGCGTCGCGTTCAAGGACAACGTGTGGCCGAAGTTCCTACGCGAGAACGCGATGCGCGTGCTCAAGCTGGGGAGCTGACGCGGCGGCGCCCGCGAAAGGCCCACCACACGCCGTAAGCGATCAGCGCCATCGCGCCGATGTCCCACGCGCACAGCTTCGCGACGCGGTAGTAGGGCATGTACTGCCAGAGGCCGTAGCGGTCGACGATCGTCTCTTCGAACAGCACCCAGGTGTTGAAGAAGGTCAGCCAGATCGCGAAGCGCACGAGTCCGTGAGGCTTGGCTTTCGCCGCGAGATCGGTCATCGCATCCTCCGAGCGCGTGCGCGAAACGGTACGACTTGAAGCTCACTGGAGGTCAAGGCGATGCGCGCACTCTTGATCGGAGAAGTTTCGCGGCGCGCGAAGCTGAGCCCCGCGGCACTGCGGTACTACGAGAGCCTCGGGCTGATCGCGGCCAGCGATCGCGTCGGCGGAAAGCGCGTCTTCGCGACGACCGTGCTCGAGCGCCTCGCCCTGATTCGGCTCGCGCAGCACGCGGGCTTCACGCTTGCGGAGATCGCGGAGTTGTTGCGGTCGCGCAGTAAGCGACGTCGCGGGGCCGGGGACTTCTGGAAGCGAGCAGTCGCCCGGAAGCAGGTGTCGATGCTGGAGCGCGCTGCTCAACTGGATCGGACGCTTCGCGTCCTCGCGGCGCTCGAGAGCTGCGAATGCACCGCGCCCGAGCAGTGCGCGCGCGAGTTCGAGCGGCTCAGTCCCGCCCGGCACTGAGCCGGATCCCGTCGACCCACACCGTGCCCGTGCCTTCCACCACGACGTTCAGCTTCGCGCGCGTGGGCTCCTGATCTGCCTCGAGGAAGAACGGCGCCTCGTGCGTGCTCCAGTCGCTGGTGCCCGAGATCTGCGAGTGGAGCGCGCGCGAAAAGAACTCTCCGTGGTTCTTCACCGTGACCCACATCTCGAGGTACGCGCGGCCCGCGACGTTCTCGCCGCGCAGCTTCGCTCGATACGAGACGCGGGGGAGCTTCGGCGCCTCGATCGGCACGTCGGCGAGATGAATCACGGTGCGCTCACCACTCGCCTCGATGCGGAAGGAGCCGCGCCCATCGACCGACACCGCGGGATCGAACGTGAGGCCCCGCTGCGGCGCGACGCTGCGCTCGCTGTCGAGGCCGTCCGCATAGAGCGCCATGTCGGGCAGCTTGTTGGGTCCGATGTCGCACGAACAGAGCGCCGCGAGCAAGAGCAGTGAGATGCGCTTCACTTCGACTTCTCCCCATGCTGCAAGCTGCGCAGCGCGCCGACGCTCGAGTAGGTCGAGACGCAGTACGGCACGAGCAGCGTGAGCGCCATCTTGAACAAGCGCGTCGCGTCGACCTCACCGCGCACGAGCGCGTCGCCGTGGTTGATCGTGATGAGCAGCGCGCCGACGACCACCGCCATGAGCAGCGCGCGGCGCACGACGCCCGGCGACGTCGCGAGCGCGAGCCAGCTCTGTGCGTGCGCGCTCATCGTCGCGATGCCGCCCATGCGTCCCAGTTCGCGGCACGCTCGCGGCGCTCCGCCCGGAAGTTCGTCACTTCGAGGCGCAGGCCGTCGGGGTCGCTCACGAACGCGGCGTAGTAGTCGGTCGCGTACTCGTGGTAAAGGCGCGGCTCGGAGACCGCGATGCCGGCAGCTGTCAGGGACGTGGCGACGCGATCCACTGCAGCCGCGTTCTCGACGCGAAAGCAGAAGTGGTGCAGCCCCGCGGCGTAGGCATCGTGCGCCATCGTCGTGCGAGCGGGGCGCAGCGCGACGCTGAAGTGGCGATTCACGTAGTGCACGTGCGGCTCGCCGCCGATCGGCGCATGCACCTTCACGTGCCCGAGCGCGGTCACTAGCAATGCGTCGTAGAAGCGCTCGATGCGCGCGAGGTCGCGCACGGCGAAGTAGACGTGATCGATACCGAGCACGTCGCCAGGTTCGCTTGCCGTCACCGCCTCACCTCGAATCCCGCCTTGCGCGCATCCCACGTCTCGGGCGTGACGCCGCGCTCGCGCAGCTTGTACTTCTGCACGCGCCCCGTCGGCGTCTGCGGCAGCTCGCTCATCAGCTCGACATAGCGCGGCACGAAGAAGTACGGCGCCGTGTCGTTCACGAAGCGGCACAGCTCGTCGGGCGTCGCGCTCGCACCGGCCTTCAGCACGACGCACAGCTTCATCTCCGCCTCCGCCGCGAGCTGCTCGCTCACGACCGCGTGCGCCGCGCACTGCTGCACGGCGGGATGCGCCGCGAACGCGGCCTCTACCTGGAAGGAGGAGATGTTGCGGCCCTTGAAGCGGATGAAGTCCTTCTTGCGGTCGACGAAGTAATAACTTCCGTTCGCGTCGCGCCGCGCGAGATCGCCCGTGTGGTACCAGAGGTTACGCCACGCGCTGACCGTCGCCTCGGCGTTGTTGAAGTAGCCATTGAAGATCTGAAACGGCGCGGTGGGGCGCACGCAGATCTCGCCCGGCTCGCCCGCGGCGACCTCGCGGTCGTGCTCGTCGAACAGCTTCACGTCGATGCCCTCCGCCGGATCGCCGAGGGCGTTCTCCGGATACGCGACTCCGGGCCGGCGCGAGAGCAGGCCCATCACCTCGCTCTGCCCCATGCCCTGATGAATCTCCTCGATGCCGAAGCGCTCCTTGAACGGGCCGATCAGCTTGTCCGGCATCGGCACCATCCCGGCGACGCGCACCGGGTTGTCGCGATCGTCGGCGCGCGGCGGCTGCTGCCACAGGAAGATGTGCATCGCCCCGAGCGTGAACACCATCGTCGCACCGTAATGACGCGTGCGATCCCAGAACTCCGTGACCGAGAAGCGCGCGTCCATCGCGACGGGCACGCCGCACACGAGCGCGCGGTACACGTTCGCCACCCACGCCGCCGACTGATACATCGGGAGGCAGCTGTAGATGACCTCGCCTTCGCGCAGGCCCGCGTTCACCGCGCCGTCGAGCGCCGCGCGGATCCACACGTTGTGGCTCTGCATCACGCCCTTCGACTTCCCGGTCGTGCCCGACGTCCAGAGAATCGCGGCCGTGTCTCCGTAATAGAGCTGCGCGTCGTCCGGCTCAGCGCCCGGCGCCTGCGTCAGCTGCTCGAGCGGCACGATCGAAGCGCGCGCCTGTATCTCGCTCGGCACCGCACCGCGCACGATCACGCGCTCGAACGGCAGCTTCCCGCCGCACGCCTCGAGCGCCCGCGCGAGCAGCGCGCCATCCGCCACGAGCACGCGCGCCCGCGCATCTTCGAGCGACTCCCGCAGCCACGCGCCTTTGTAGTCCGTGTTCGTCGGCACCCAAATCGCGCCGAGCTTGTTCAGCCCGAGCGTCGTCCAGATCCAATCCGGACACGTGTCCATCAGAAACGCGACCGTGTCCCCGCGCGCAACGCCAAGCTCCACGAACCCCCGCGCCGACGCATTCGCGAGCTCGTTCACGCGCCCATACGACCACCGCTCATCACCCCAGCGCACGAACAAGTCATTAGGAACCTTCTCCGCCTGCCGACGCAGACAGCGCCCCAACAACCGATCCGCCGAATCCGAAAGCTCGAGCTTGTTCACACCACACTCTCCGAAGCGCGAAAGCCTCGCAGTCTAGTTACGCCGCAACGCCGAAGGCACAACACACCGCACACGGAAGCCTCACACAACGCGCGACAGCGCCGCGGGAGGCGCGGCTCAAAGCCGCGCCGATCCGCGCCCGCGTCCAAAGAAGCGCACGACCGAGCGAATCCAGCAACAGCAGCCGGCGGGGGCCGCAGCGGGGGTCGCCGCAGCGAGTGCCCAGGCGCGAGGCGCGCTCACACTCGGGCGCATCGCGAGACCCCACGATCGCCGCACGGATTCGCTTGACGCGCCCGCGCGGTCGAGCGAAGGCGAACCCCCGCGGAGGCCCGCGCCGGCTGCGCTGCCCGCGCGAGAGCTCCACGCACGACCTCAGTCTTTCAGCTCGATCAAAATCTCGTGGTACTCGCTCCGCCCGACATTCCGCGCCGCCTCCACCCCGCCGCGCCCCACATAGAAAACCTGCCCCGGCGCCACATCCGCCTCCAGGTACTCCCGATACGGCCCCGCCGAGTCCGCCTCAGGCACCACCGCCATGCGGTCCCCCGAGATCTGAATCAGCAGATGATCGAGCTCGTGCCGATGCACCGGGCCCGTCTCGCCCGGCGGCATCCGCATCTCCCACACGCGCACGCGCTCGTTCTCGAACAGCACGCGCGTCGCGATTGCACCGAGCTTCCGTTCCATCGCGTTCTCCCTAATACCCACGCTCGCGGTCGACGAGATCGCGCGCGAGCAGCGGTTTGCCGGCGGTCCAGCGCGCGAGATTGTCGAGGAACGGCTCGAGCAAGAGGTCGAGCGCGCCCGGCATGTTCCATGAGATGTGCGGACTGAGTCGCACGCGCGGATGCGCGTAGAGCCAGTGTCCCGCCGGCGGCGGCTCGGGCTCCGTCACGTCGAGCGACGCGCACGCGACGCGTCCGTCGTCGAGCGCCTCGCGGAGCGCGTCCTGATCGATCAGTGCGCCGCGCGCGATGTTCACGATGTGCACACCGCGCTTGACCCGCGCGAGCGCATCTCGACCGATCAGGTGCCGCGTCTCCGCCGTTGCGGGTGCCGCGATCACGGCGTGGTCTGCGTCTCGTAACAACTCGCCGAGGTCGCGCACGACCTCGACCCCCTCCATCGCGCCGCCTTCGCTGCGCCGCATCGCGCGCACGCGCATGCCGAACGCGAGCGCGCGCTTCGCGACCTCGCGCCCGATGCCGCCGAAGCCGACCAGCGCCAGCGTGCGGCCGTGAAGCCCGCCGAGCTCGCGGTACTTCCAGCTCTCCGCGTCGCGAATGAACACGTCGGGGATGTGCTTCTCGAAGGCGAGCATCGCAGCGAGCACGAACTCCGCGATCGGGATGCCGCTGCCGCCGCGCGAGCACGTGAGCGGCGCATCGCCGAGGTGCGCGAACGGGAATCGATTCACGCCGGTTCCGTAGGCGTGCACCCAGCGCACGCCGCGCGCCATCGCGTCCGCGAAGTTCGGGCTTCCCCAAGCCTGCGTGAGCAGCACGTCGCCGCGCACCCCGGCTGCGATTGGCCCCTCCTCGGGGATTTGCACCACCGACACGTCAGGGAAGCGCTTCAGCACTTCGCCCAACAAGGTGATCGGCACGTGTGTGAGGACCGCCGTCGGCTGCGTCACGAGCGCACTCCGTTCGCGATGCGCTCCACGAGTAGCGCGCGCTGAACTTGCCGCGTCGCCTCGGTGCGCGGCAGCTCCCGCACGAGCTCGAGGCGCCGCGGGCGCTTGTAGCCCGCGAGCGTGCCCGCGCAATGCGCGCGCAGTGCATCGAGCGTGAGTGCGGCGCCGGGCTTCGGCACGACCACCGCGCACACCACCTCGCCCCACTGCGCGTCGGGGATGCCCACCACCGCAAGCTCCTCGATGCCGGGCGCATCGCGCAGTGCGGCCTCGACCTCGGCGGGCGACACGCTCTCGCCGCCGCTGCGAATCACGTCCTTCTTGCGCCCGACGATCGACAAGTAGCCCTCCGTGTCGAGCGCGCAGAGGTCGCCGGTGTGGAACCAGCCGTCGCGCAGCGCCGCGCGCGTCGCCTCGGCGTCCTCGAAGTACTCGCTCAGCAGAAACGCGCTGCGCACGAGCAGCTCGCCGTCCTCCGCGATGCGCAGCTCCCCGCCAGGCGGCGCGGCGCCGACGCTGCCCGGCTTGCGCAGCACGTCCGCGTGCGAGAGCGCGCTCGCGGTGCCGGTCTCGGTGGCGCCGTAATAAATGCGCAGCGTGCACGCGGGGAAGCGCGCGCGCAGCGCGCGCACCAGCTCGATCGGCACCGCGCTCGTGCCGGTGTCGAGCTCGCGCAGCGAGCTGAGATCGAAGCGCGAGAGGTCGCGCTCGAGGATGCGCGTCCAGATCAGCGGGATGCCGTAGAAGTGATTCGCGCGGCGGCGCTCGATCGCGCCGAGCAGGGCGTCCGGCGTCGGCGACGCGACGAACGCGATCTCGCCGCGCGTCTGCCACGCCGCGAGCGCGAGCGTCCAAGGTGCCATGTGGAACATGGGAAACATGCAGACCGTGCGGCGCGGCTCGTCGCGGAACACGCCCTGGAAGCTGCGCAGCCAGCTCACGCGATGCGAGAGCACGACGCCCTTGGGCCGGCCCGTACTGCCGCTCGTGAAGAAGATCACGTGCGCTTCGTCTTCGCGGAGCGCGGGCTCGCTCACGTCGCTGTCGTCTTCGGGAAGCGCGGCGTGCGAGACGTCCGCTCCCAGGCCCGGACCAAGCTGCGCGAGCTTCGCGCCGCATCCGTCCGCGAGCCGCGCCGAGTCCTGCGCGCGCTCCGCATCGACGACCACGACGCGCGGCCTCGCGATGCGCGCGACCTCGGCGGCCTCGCGCGCTCCGAGCCGCGCGTTCACCGGCGCGAACACGGCGCCGAGCTTCGCGCACGCGGCGAACAGCGGAACGAGGTCGAGCGAGGTGTCCGCCCAGGTGACGACGCGGTCGCCGTGCGCCACGCCGAGCGCTCGCAGCGCGCGCGCCGTGCGGTTGGCGGCGCGGTCGAGCTCGCGGTGCGTGAGCGTGCGCTCGCCGAGCGCGGCGGCGACGCGCCCTGGCACGACGGACGCGTTGCTGCGGAACACGTCTCCGATCAGCAGCGGCCTCGGCGGGTTCGTGGTTGCCGTCATCGCGGGCGCAGAATAGTGTTCCTGATATGCGGAATGCCATTCTCGATTCCCGGAAACGCATTCTCGGCGTCCCTCTCGCGGCGACGCGCGCCGTGGACCGTGCGCTCGAGCGGCAGCGCGCGACTTACGCGGCGGAGACCGAGAAGCTCGTGCAGGCCGCACTCGCGCTGATCCGCGAGCGCGGCGATCTGGAGCCGCCCGTCGCCGCCATCGTGCGCCGCGCGAAGCTCTCGAATCAGGCCTTCTACCGGCACTTCCGCAGCAAGCACGAGCTGCTCGTGGCGGTGCTCGACCACGGCATCGCGCTGCTCGAGGAGTACCTGCGCGAGCGCATGGCCGCGGCCCCGAACGCGGCGGAGCGCATCCGCGCGTGGCTGCGCGGCATGCTCGAGCAGGCGCTCAACTCACGCGGCGCCGAGGCGACGCGCCCGTTCGCGCTCGCGCGCAGCCAGCTTGCGCGGCACTACCCCGAGGAGGTCGCGGCTTCCGAGCAGCGCCTAACAGCTCTCGTTCGCGAAGCGATCGCCGACGCGAAGCGCTCGGGCGAGTTGCCGCACGCTGATCCCGAGGCCGACAGCGAGGCGCTCTATCACCTCGCGATGGGCTGGCTCGAGACGCGGCTGCTCGAAGACGACCCGGCGGAGAAGATGCAGGCGAAGCGGCTCGAAGCGTTCGCGATGGCGGGCCTGCGAGCGAGCCCGCACCCAAGCCCTGCAAGCGACCGAGCAGCACGCAGTGCTGCCGGGCGCGCGCAGCGAGGCATCGCCGAGCGGAGCTCTTGAGGGTGGAGCGGGAGATTCTGCTCACGGGCATTGGCGGCCAGGGCGTGCAGCTCGCCGCGCAGGTGATCGCGCGCGCCGCGGTTCTCGAAGAGCGCCACGTGATGTCGCTCGGCACCTACGGCGGCACGATGCGCGGCGGCAACACCGACTCGACGCTGATTCTCGGCGCCGCGCCGATCTCGTCGCCGCCGATCGTCGCGAAGAGCTGGGCGGGGATCGGCGCGCACCCGCGCTACTGGGAGGCAGTGCGCGCGAAGCTGCGCGCCGGCGGGGTCGCGGTGTGGAACGCAGACCTCTTCGAGGCGAGCGCAGATGCCGGCGCAGCGCGCGCGCTTCCCGTGCGCGCGACCGCGCTCGCCACCGAGGCCGGCGCAGCGCAGGGCGCAGCGCTCGTGCTCGTCGGCGCGCTCGCGGGCGCGACGGCGCTCGTGGGCCTCGACTCTCTCATCGCAGCGATGGAGGAGGCGCTGCCGCCGTATCGCCGCGAGCACGCGGCGAAGAACGCGGCGGCGCTGCGCGCGGGCTTCGACTCGGCGCCGCGGGACTTCGCGCGGGCGTGGAGCGCGGCATGAGCGTCGTGACGCGCGGCACCGTGGTGATCGCCGAGGAGCGCTGCAAGGGCTGCGAGCTGTGCGTGCCCGCCTGCCCGCCGCGCGTGCTCGCGATGAGCGAGCGCCGCAACGCGATCGGCGCGCGAGTTCCGGACCTAATGCCTGGCTGCACCGGCTGCGGCGCGTGCCTGCTGGTGTGCCCCGACTTCTGCTTCGAGGTCTACCAGTACGACGAAGCCGTCGTGCACGGAGACGCGCGATGAAGCGGCGCTTGATGGAGGGCAGCGAAGCGATTGCCGAAGCCGCGATCGCCGCGGGCTGCAAGTTCTTCGCGGGCTACCCGATGACGCCGTTCACGGAGCTGCTCGAGCACTTCGCGGCGAAGCTGCCGACCGCGGGCGGCGCGTGCGTGAACGCCGAGAGCGAGCTCGAAGCGATCGGCATGGCGTGGGGCGCCGCGGCGACCGGCGCGCGCGCGGCGACGGGCTCCACGGGGCAAGGCCTCGCGCTGATGCAGGAGTCGCTCTCGGAGCTGGTGCGCGCGGAGCTGCCGCTCGTCGTGTTCAACATGGCGCGCGGCCAGTTCGACTACTTCCAGGCCACGCGCGGCGGCGGCCACGGCGACTACCGCCTCGTCGTGCTCGCACCGATCGACGTCGCCGAGGCAGTCGATCTCACGCAGCGCGCCTTCGAGATCGCCGAGCGCTGGCGCAACCCCGTGCTGATCTACGGCGACTACCTGCTCGCGCACACCGCGGAGGCAGTCGACGTGCGCGCGCTCGACCTGACGACGCACGCGAACGAGTGGCGCGCGGACGGCACCGGCCGCGCGCGCGGCGGGCCGCGGCACGTGTCGTCGATCGGCATGCAGCCGGGCGCTAAGGGCATCGACGCGGAAGTGTTTTGGAAGCGCCTCGCCGCGAAGCACGAGCAGATCGCCGCGAGCGAGGCGCGCTTCGAGGCGGAGCACTGCGACGATGCGGAGCTGCTCGTCGTCGCATTCGGCTCGCTCGCGCGCTTCGCCCGCCACGCCGTGCGCGAGCTGCGCCGCGAAGGCGTGCGCGCGGGCTACTTCCGTCCCGTCACGCTGTGGCCGTTTCCGAGCGAAGCCCTCGCGCGCGCAGCGGGCGGCGTGAAGCGCGTCGCGGTGCTCGAACAGAACGCGGGGCAGATGATCGACGACGTGCGCCTCGCCGTGCTCGGGCGCGCGCCGGTCGTCGCGATCGGCGGCATCTCCACCGACGCGCACGGCTTCGGCATCGGGCGCTTCTTCGATCCCGAGCAGGTGCGCGCGCGCATCGAGGGCGCGCTGCCTGAGAGGCACGTGGCATGAGCACGCGCATCGCGACCGACCGAGCGCCCGGAGTCGCAGCCACGAAGACGGGCGAGTTCGCACCTTCACTGCAGCTGAGCGTCGACCACGACCTCTGCCCTGGCTGCGGCGAGCCGCTCGCGCTGCGCCTCGTGCTCGAGCTGATCGAAGAGCTCGGCCATGCGCATAACGCCATCTGCGTGGTCGGGATCGGGTGTTATACGGCGCTCGGCTCGTCGATCGGCGTCGACATGATCCAGGCGCTGCACGGCCGCGCGCCGAGCCTCGCGACCGGCGCGAAGCGCATGCGCCCCGCGACCTTGCTCTTCACGCTGCAAGGCGACGGCGACATGGTGAACGAGGGGCTCCAGGAGGTGATTCACACCGCCGCGCGTGGCGAGAACGTGACGTGCGTGCTGCTGAACAACGGCGTGTTCGGCGAGACGGGGGGCCACATGACCGCGACCAGCGTGCTGGGCCAGCGCACGAAGAACACGCTCGAGGGCCGCGACGCCGCGCGCCACGGCCACCCGATCTCGCTCGCCGAGATGCTTGCGCCGCTCGGCGGCGCTGCTTACGTCGCGCGCGGCTCGGTGCACGACGCGCCGAACATCGTGCGCACGAAGAACATGCTGCGCCGCGCGTTCGAGGCGCAGCTCGCGGGCGAGGGCTTCTCGCTCGTCGAGATTCTCACGATGTGCCCGACGGGCTGGTTCGTGCCCACCGCGAAGGGGCCGGGCTACCTCGACGAGGTGATCGGCGCGGTGCACCGCATCGGCGAGATCAAGGCGAGGACGCGATGAACGACGCACTGAAGGATCTCTCGGCGCCCGGCCGCTGCGCCGTGCTCGTGATGGAGCTGCAGCGCGGCGTCGTCGGCGACCTCGCCTCGATGCCCGCTCTCGCGAAGACCGTGCAGGAAGCGGGCGTGATCTCGGCAACCGCGCGCGTGCTCCACGCTGCGCGCGCCGCCGGCGTGCGCGTGATCCACTGCCACGCCGCGTTCCGCCGAGATCGCGCGGGCACGCCGCGCAACGTGCCGCTCGTAAACGGGTTGTTACGGAACCCCGATCACATGGTGGTGGGTGAGCCGACGGTCGAGAGCGTGCCGGAGCTCGGGCCCGACCCGCGCGACCTCGTGTCGCAGCGCTTCCACGGCATGTCGCCCTTCACCGCGACCGAGCTCGACGCGTTCCTGCGCGCCAAAAGCACGACGACCGTGATCGCGACGGGCGTCTCGCTGAACGTGGGCATCATCGGCCTCACGATCGAGGCCGTGAACCACGGCTACCACGTCGTGATCCCGCGCGACTGCGTGGTGGGCTACCCGCGCGAGTACGGCGAGGCGGTGCTCGCGAACACGCTGTCGCGGCTCGCGCACTTCACGACGAGCGCGGAGTTGGTGGAGCGATGGCGAGGTTGAAGAAGAAGGATCCGGGCGCGGCGCGCCAGCAGCAGGTCGAAACGCTCGCCGACCGCGGTTTCGCCCTGCTCGAAGAAGGCGAGTTCAAGAAAGCCCTCACCGTCGCAACGCAGCTTAAGGAGCTCCGCTGGTCGGGCGGATTCGAGATCGAGGCTCGTGCGCACGCAGGGCTCGGAGACCTCGCTCGTGCGACCGCGTGTCTCGAAAGCGGAGTCGAAGTCGCGCCGGACGCGTGGGCGAACTGGCAGCTGCTCGGGAGCTACCGCTCCGATCGCGGTGACTTCATCGGTGCGGAGGTCGCCTACACACGGGCGCTCAGCTGCCCAGGCGCCGACCAGGACGCGATCACTCTGAATCGCGCGATCCTCGCTACGCGTCAGGCCGATCCCGAGCGGGCGCTTCGGCTCGCGAGCGAGGTCAGACACCCTGACCTTGCGGCACGGACGATCTCGGTTCGAATGCGCGCGCTCGAGCTGTCGGGCAAGACGCGCGAGGCGCTCGCGATCGGAGTCGATGCGACTCGCCCAGATGCCGGGATCAGTCCCGACGACGTGCGGATGCTCGTGTCGAGAGTCGTCCATCTGCGCTTGGTGCTCGGAGACAACCGCTTAGAGATCCGCACGTTCCTTCGTCGTCATTGGTCCCCCGACATCGACAGCGCGCACCTGCTCGCGGCATTCCGTGAGCTCGACGGCGTCGAGGCGAACGAACACTGCGGCTACTTCTACTTGCTCGTTCAAGCGCGGCTCCTCCCCGGTCATCCTGAGGCCACTCACGCCGAGGGCTACTTCGCGAGGTTCCACGCCGTCGCACCGAGTGCGAAGGAGGCGCTCCCGTTCGTCGCGCGGCTGCTCGACGAACGAGCCGAGCTTCGCGTCTCAGAGAGCGAGCGCCTCGAGGCTCGGAGCCAGGGTTTCCAAGGCGTGTATTGGAGCGCGCCCGGGCGCACATACTTCGAAACGGCCTGAAGCGGCTCACCCCACCCGCACGCCCACGCTCTTGAATCCGCGCACGTTACTCGAATGCATACGCGCGGTGCTCGTCACCTCGTAGCGCGGGAATCTGCGCAAGAACTCCTCGATCCCGATGCGGGACTCCATGCGCGCGAGGTGCGCGCCGAGGCAGACGTGGCGGCCGTAGCCGAAGCCGAGGTGGAGATCGATCTCGCGGCGCACGTCGAAGGCGTCGGGGTCCGCGTACTTGCGCGGGTCGCGGCCACTCGCGCCGTTCACGAGCGCCACCTTCGCGCCCTTCGGGATCGTGACGCCGTGCAGCGCTACGTCACGTGTCGTGACGCGGCCCTGGTACTGCGACGGCGGATCGAAGCGCAGCGCTTCCTCCACCGCGTTCGCGATCCAGCGCGGCTCGCGCACGAGCACGTCGCGCTGATCGGGGCGGCGCCACAGCTCGTGCAGCATAGTCGCGAGCAGCTTCATCACGGTCTCGTTGCCGGCGGTCGCGAGCAGCACGAAGAACATGCGCACGTCCGAGTCGTCGAGCCGCGAGAGCTCGCCGCGCTCGTCCGCGACCTCGACCTGCGTGAGCCGCGTGAGCAGGTCGTCCTGCGGGCGCGCGCGCCGCTCGGCGATCAGCTTCGAGATGTACGCGAGCAGCTCGCCCGACGCGGCGATCGCCTCCTGCGTCGGCAGCGGATTCCCCGGTTCGCGGTGCAGCATCAGGTTCGACTTGCGCTGCACCTCGCGCCGATCGCTCTCGGGAATCCCTAACAACGCGCTGATCACGTCCATCGGCAGGCGCGACGTGAAGTCGCCCACGAGATCGAGCTCGCTTCGCCCCGCGAGCGCGTCGAGGTGCGCACACGCGATGCGGCGCACCTCCGGCTCGATCTCGGCCATGCTGCGCGGCGTGAACGCCTTGCTGACGAGGTTGCGGTACCGCGAGTGGCGCGGCGGATCCATGAAGATGATCAGCCCCGAGTCGGGCTTGGGCGTGTCCATGAACTCGAGGCTGGTGCCGTTCAGCGAGCTGTACGTCTCGCTGTCGACGAGCGCCGCGAGCACGTCGTCGAAGCGCGTCAGCGCGAAGAAGTTCTGACGCGCGTTGTAGTAAGTGGGCGCCTCGTCGCGCATGCGCGCGTAGACCGGATACGGATCCTCGTCCTGTTCGTAGGAGAACTGGTCGTACTCGAAGTCGAGGTCCGTCATCGGCGCACCCTCGGCAGCACCTCGCTCGCGAGCAGCTCTAGGCTCTGCCACGCGAGCTTCGGCGGGAGGCCGCCGCACAGTGGCTGGAGCATCAGCATGCCGTGCTTGCGAATGCGCTCGGCGGCTTCGTCCGGCGTGAAGATGCGGTAGTTGCCGTTCTCCGCGCGCAGCGAGACGACCGAGAGCGCCGTCGACTTCGTGATCGTGTCCATCTGCTGGAACCAGCTCGCGTACATCGCCGCGTCGTGCAGCATGTACGGACCGATCTCGCGCCACGCCGCGTCGACGTCGCGCGCGATGAAGCACGTGTTCGGCGAGTCGCCGACGGGATTCACGAACAGCTGCGGCTGCGTGCCGTACTCCCTGCAAGCGGCCTGATAAATCGCGTCGAGCCCCGGGTTGCCGCCCATCGTCATCATGCCCATGCCCAGGCGCGCGGCGCGACGCACCGCCTCGGGCGCGTTGCCGCCCATGAAGAGCGGCGGGCCGCCGGGTGTCAGGGGTCGCGGCGTGACGTGCACGCGGCGCCCTTCGTACTCGAAGGGCTCCCCCGCCCACGCACGTTTCATCGCGGCGAGGCACGCCTCCATGCGCTTCCCGCGCGTGCGGAGGTCGCGCCCGAACATCGCGTACTCCTCGGGGCGATAGCCGAGCGCGCACACGTAGGAGACGCGCCCGTTCGAGACGATGTCGAGCACCGCCATCTGCTCGGCGAGCTCGATCGGGTCGTGCAGCGGCACGAGCAGCGCCGCGATTTGGATCGGCAGCTTGGTCGTGCGCGCCGCCAGCGCGCTCGCGAGCACGAGCGGCGCGGGGATGTAGCCGTCGCTCGACGCGTGGTGCTCGCTCACCATCGCGATCGCGGCGCCATTCTTCTCGCCCCACTCGGCCATCTCGATCGCCGCGCGATACAGCGCGGGGGCGCTCGCATCGCCATCGCGAAGCCGCATGTCGAAACGCAGCGCGAACATCAGCTTCTCTCTCCCGAAACGCCTGGGGTGAACGAGATCGGCAGCGCCGCGAAGCCGCGCACGTTCGTGCTGTGCACGCGCACGATGCCGCTCGCGTCGACGCGATAGTCGGGCAAGCGGCGCATCACCTCCTCGAGCGACACGCGCGCTTCGAGGCGCGCGAGCGCAGCGCCGAGGCAGAAGTGGATGCCCTTCCCGAACGCGAGGCTCTCGCTCGTGTCGCGGTGCAGGTCGAACACTTCGGGGTTCGCGAACACGCGCTCGTCTCGGTTCGCGGAGCCGATCAGTAACAACACCTTCTCGCCGCGCCGGACCTTCTCGCCGTGCAGCTCGAGGTCGCAGCTCGCGGTGCGCGCCATCAGCTGCGTCGAGTTGTCGTAGCGAAGCGTCTCCTCGATCCAGTCTGAGGTCAGCGCGGCGTTCGCGGCCACTTCCGCGCGCGCCGCAGGGTTCTTCTCCAGCCAGTAGAGCGCGTTCGCGAGCAGCTTCGTCGTGGTCTCGTTGCCGGCGATGATCATCAAGAAGCAGAAGCCGATGATGTCGCGCTCGTCGAGGCGATCGCCGTCGATCTCGACTTGCAGGAGCGCGCTCGCGAGGTCGGCGCCCGGCTTCTTCTTCCGCTCGGCGACGAGCTGCACGAAGTACTGCAGCAGCTTCATCGACGCAGCGATGCCCTCGGGCGGAACGCCGCGAACGCCCTCTTCTCGATGCAGCACGGTGTCGGACCACGCGCGCAGCTCGTCGCGATCGCTCTCGGGCACGCCGAGCATCTCGCTCACGACGTCCATGGGCAGCCGGCCCGCGAAGTCCGCGACGAAGTCACAGCGGCCCGCGGCGATGAAGCGATCGATGTAGCGGGTTGCGATCGCGCGAATGCGAGGCTCGATCTCCGCGACGCGGCGCGGTGTGAAGCCGCGCGAGACGAGCCCGCGCATGCGCGTGTGCTTCGGTGGATCCATGCCGAGGAACGAGAGCGTCGCCGACATGTCCGTGCCGAAGTCGCCCATCTCGAGCGAGATGCCGCCGCTGTTCACGAGCCGCTCGTGATCCTTGAAGCCGGCGACGACGTCGGCGTGGCGCGAGAGGGCGAGGAAGCCGAACTCGGGGTGGCGATACACGGGCGCGTGCGCGCGGAGCGCCGCGTAGGTGGGATACGGGTCTTCGTGGAAGTCGTAGGCGAAGGGGTCGAACTGAACGTGCGTCATGACAGGTCTCACCCACGCTTCAGGTGCGGATGCACCTCGCGCTCCCAGAGCGCGAGCATCTCGTTCGCGAGGTGCGGCGCGATGCCGGCGAGCAGCGGGCTCAGGTAGAGCACGCTGTTCGCGCCGAGCTTCTCCGCGAGCGCGAGCGTCTCGTCGGGCGTCAGCACCTGATAAGCGCCGCTCTGCTTCACCGTGTCCGGCGTGATGCCGCTCGCATAGGGGCCGCTCGGTTTGCCGTGCGCCTCGATCGTCCAGTCGCTGTAGCTCCGTAGCTGGTGCAGCGCGTGTGGCAGCAGGCGCTCCCAGTCCTTCGCGGGCTCCTTCGACAGCCACAAGAAGATCGGGCCCTGCTTCGGGTACTCGCCGGGATCAGGCTTGCCGAGCGCGCAGCACTCTTCGCGATAGGGCTTCCACAGGCGCGGATCGAGTGGCGGAAACCAGCCGTCCGCGATGCGCGCCGCGCGCCGCGCCG
This sequence comes from Deltaproteobacteria bacterium, assembly GCA_016875395.1. Classification (NCBI taxonomy): domain Bacteria; kingdom Pseudomonadati; phylum Myxococcota; class Myxococcia; species Deltaproteobacteria bacterium. The sequence continues at coordinate 152,417 of VGRF01000007.1, forward strand.
CGGCGGGCGACTCGCCCCCTAACAAGATCGGCGGCGGCGGATCGGGCACTGGGGTGATGTGCATGCGCCGGCCCTGCCACGTGAAGGGCTCGCCGCGCCACGCGAGGCGCGCCAGATCGATGAGCTCGCCGATCGCGCGCCAGCGATCTTCGAGCTTGCGCCCGAACATCTCGAACTCGGCGGGCCGGTAGCCGCCGCCGATTCCCAACAACAAGCGACCGCCCGTCGCGAGCTGCGTGACGGCCGCGTCCTCGACGAGCTTCACCGGGTCGTAGAGCGGCGCGAGCGCGACCGAGGTGCGGAGCAAGATGCGCTTCGTGCGCGCGCCCATCGCCGCCGCGAGCACGAGCGGCGAGGGGTTGTAGCCGTCGGGCGAAGCGTGGTGCTCACCGAGGCCGATCACGTCGAAGCCGAGCGCGTCCGCCCACGCCGCCTGATCGAGCGCAGCGGCATAGAGCTCGCGCGCCGGAGCGCCGAAGCTCGGAGCGCGCATGTCGTACGTCACGACGAGCTGCATGGGCTACGCCTCGCGGTCCTCGATCGTGGCGTACCAGTCGAACGTGTCGCGGCGCACCCAGCCGGGCATGTTGGTTCGCTTCTGCAGGCGCTCGATCATCTTCGGCGTGAGCTGCTGGTTCTTCGCCATCTGCGCGAAGACCTTGCCCGCGTTCGTGTGATCGAAGAAGTCGCGCTGCCAGGTCCATTGAGAATTCCCGCCGTAGCGGAACCACGAGCCCCCGGTGCCGCCGATCTCGTAGGGCTTGCCGTCGTCACCTGAGACGGGCGCGACCTGCCGCCAGATTCCGATCACCTCGCCCTTCTGGTCGTCGATCAGCGTGCGGACGTACGGGTACGTCCACTTCTCGAGCCCCTCCATCTCGGTGCCGAACACCCAGTCGAGAATCTGCTGCCGTCCGCGCGCTACGAACTCCCAGCTCGCGCCGTTGTTCCAGGTGTAGACCGCATCCGGCGCGTAGAACTGCGCGAGCGGCGCCCAGTCGCCCGTGCGACCCGCTTCGTCGTTCGCGGCGACGAAGCGGCGGATCATGTCTTCGAGCTCGGCACGGGGGAACGCGGGCATGGAGGCTCCAGTTGTTATGGGAGTCGCTTCACTCTTCGAGCGCGAGCGCGCGCGTCGGGCAGTACCTCACCGCGGCCTGCACCTTCGCGCGCAGCGCTTCGGACGGATTCACTTGCAGCACGATCACGACTCCGTCCCGCTCGTTCACGTCGAACACTTCGGGCGCCTCGCTCTTACAGGCGCCGTGGCCTTGGCAGAGGTCCGCGTCGACGCGAACGCGCATCAGGCTTTCTTCCCCGGCAGCCCGATCACCTTCGTCTCGAGGTACTCCTCGAAACCGAGCTCGCCGTTCTCGCGGCCGAGGCCGCTCTGGCGATAGCCGCCGAACGGCGTGTCGGGATGGAACCAACCGCCGCCGTTCACGCTGAGCGTGCCCGTGCGAATCCCGCGCGCGACCGCGAGCGCGCGCTCTTCGCTCGCGCTGTGCACGGCGCCCGAGAGGCCGTAGATCGAGTCGTTCGCGATGCGCACTGCGTCCGCGTCGTCCGCGAACGGAATCACCGCGAGCACCGGCCCGAAGATCTCTTCCTGCGCGATCGTCATCTTCGGGTCGACGTCTACGAACAAAGTGGGCTCGACGTAGAAGCCCTTCGGCAAGTGCTTCGGCACTCCGCCGCCGACCAGGCACTTCGCGCCCTCGCGCTTGCCCTTCTCGATGTACGCGAGTACGCGCTCCTGCTGCTTCTTGCTGATCTGCGGGCCCTGCAGGTGCGCGGGGTTGGTCGGGTCGCCGTACTTCCAGCTCTCGAACGCGGCCTTCACGAGCGCGACGCCTTCGTCGTAGCGCGAGCGCGGGAGCAGGAGGCGCGTCGTGATCGCGCAGCCCTGCCCGCCGTGCACGCACGTCATCGCCGCGCCGGGCAGCACCGCCGCGAGCTTCGCGTCGTCGAGCACCACGTTCGCGCTCTTGCCGCCCAGCTCGAGGAACACCTTCTTCACCGTCGCCGAGGCGCGCTCCATCACGCGCCGGCCGGTCGCGGTGGAGCCGGTGAACGTGACGACGTCGACACGCGGATCGGTCGAGAGCATCTCGCCTAACAAATGGTCCGATGAGGCGACGATGTTCAGCACGCCCGGCGGAATGTCGGTGCGCTCCGCCGCGAGCTTCGCGACGTGCGTCGCGCTCCACGGCGTGTCGGGCGCGGGCTTCAGCACGATCGTGCAGCCCGCGGCGAGCGCGGGGCCGATCTTCGCGATGTTGAGATAGAGCGGCACGTTCCACGGCGTGATCGCACCCACCACGCCCGCTGCCTCGCGCCGTAACAAGCGGCGCTGCGGCGCACCGAGGAACGAGATGTCGCTCATCGTGCGCTCGTACTCGTAGGACGACGCCTTCGTCGCCCAGTACTTCATCATCTCGATCGGCTCGTCGACGTGCATGAAGCCCGTGAGCGTCACGCACGCGCCGGCCTCCGCGACGACGATCGCGCGCAGCTGCTCCTTGTCTGCCTTCAGCGCGTCGTAGAGCTGCCCAACGCACTTCGCGCGGAAGGCGGGGTCGCGCGACCACGCGGTCTCGTCGAACGCGCGCCGCGCCGCCGCGATCGCGCGCTCCATGTCCTCCTTCGTGCCGTCCGCCGTCACGCCGAGCACTTCTTCCGTGGCGGGGTTCACGTTCTCGAACGTCGCGCCGTTGCTGGCGCCGACGAGGCGGCCATCGATCAGATTTTGCGTTCCGGGAGCGAGCGGTGCGAGCGCCACGAGATGACCTCGATTGTTAGGGGCGGCTGATCTGGCCGCCGTCCACGTTGACGACTTGGCCGGTGATCCACGACGCCGCGTCCGAGAGCAGGAACAAGAGCGTCGGCACGTGATCCTGCGGCGTGCCCACCCGCGCGATCGGCAGGCCCGCGACCATCGGCTTGATGAACGCGTCGGGCACGACCGAGTGCAGCGCGCTCGTCTCGGTCGGCCCCGGTGCGATCGCGTTCACGCGAATCTTCTGCGGCCCGAGCTCGCGCGCGAGGCCTTGCGTGAGCCCGTTGATGCCGAGCTTCGCGAGGCTGTACATGCCCGCGCCCATCCATGCCGCAGTAGAGCTCTGGTTCACGATCGCGCCGCCGCCACGTTTTTTGATGTGCGGCACACACGCGCGCGCGCAGAGCAGCGCGCCGTGGACGTTGATGTTCATGAAGCGCGTGTAGTAGTCCCAGTCGACGTCCATGTAGGCCGCGACTTTCATGCCGCCGAAGAGCGCGGCGTTGTTCACGAGGAAGTCGATGCCGCCGAAGTGCGCGGCCGCGCGCTCCGCCATCGCGCGCGTGCTCTCGGGCGACGCGACGTCTACCTCGATCGCGAGCGCGTTCGCCCCGATCTCGCGCGCCACGCGCTCGGCGCCGTCCTTGTTGATGTCCGCGATCACGACGCGCGTGCCCTGCGCCGCGAGCCCGCGCGCGTACGCCTCGCCGATGCCGCCACCGGCGCCCGTAACAACTGCGACCTTGCCGCTCAGTCCCGGAAGCTCCATCGCGATCTCCTTCACGCCGCCGCAGCGAGCTTGCGGCTTCGGTAGCGCACGCAGAACGGCTGCTGCGGGCGCACGACCATCGCCGAGTAGTTGTCGACGTAGCTGCCGGGTGCGGCGCTGAGCTCGAACTCGAAGCGCCGCAGCAGCACCGAGAAAATCGCCTTCTGCTGCATCGTCGCGAAGTTCGCGCCGAGGCAGCGGTGGCGGCCGCCGCCGAACGGCACGTACGCCCACGGATGCTTCACGTCTTCCTCGCGCGGCGGCGCGAAGCGGTCCGGGTCGAAGCGCAGTGCGTCGGCGAAGCACGTCGGGTCTTGGTTCGAGAGCGCGATCGACATCGCGACGATCGAGCCCTTCGGCACGACCCAGTCTTTGTAAGCGAAGTCCACGAGCGCGGTGCGCGGGAGCCAAATCAGCGGTGGATGCAGGCGCAAGGCTTCCTTCACCGCGTTCTCGAGGAGTGGAATCTCGCGCAGCGCCTGATACGAGACGTCGCGGCCGTCGGCGTAGATGTGCTCGACTTCGCGCTGCACGCGCGCGAGGTAGTCGGGCTTGCGCAGCAGCTCGACCAGCGTCCACGCCATCGTGCCAGCGCTGGTGTGGTGCCCGGCAAAGAGCGTCGAGATCAAGATCCCGCTGATGATCTTGGGCGGGTACTTGAGCGAGCCGTCGTCGCGCTTCAGCGAGAGCAGGATCCCTAACAGGTCCTTCGGCGGGTCCGCTTGCGCGAGGCGCTGCTCGATGATGCCAGCGATCACCTCGTCGAGGCGGCGCTTCGCGCGATCGCGGCTGCGAAAGTTCTCGATGTCGACGCGCGAGTTGAGGTAGCCGATGCCGTCGGTCCCGAGCTCGAGCTCGAAGTAGCGGCGACCGAACTCGGGCGTGAGCTGCTCGCGGAAGGGCTTCCCGATCAGGCACGAACTCGAGGTGTAGATCGTGAGCTCGGCGGCGAAATCGAGCAGATCGATCTCGCCCGCGTCACCGAGCTTGTCGCACATGCGCTCGGTCTCGGCGGCGATCACCTCGGCGGAGGCGCGCAGGTTCGCGTCGCGCAGCGCGGGCGAGCGAATCATCTCGCGCCGCTTCTCGGGCGGCGCGTCGTAGACGACGCCCTCGCCGAAGATCGGCCGCATCAGCTCGTTCGAGGTCGGCTGCGGATCGAGCACCTCGTCGGGCTGCCGGAAGAACGCCTCCTGCGCTTCGGGGCCCGTGAAGAACACCACGTCGCGATCCAGCAGACGGAACTTCCCGATCTCCCCGCACTCGCCACGCAGGCGGCGAAACAAACCGATCGGATCGTGGCGAAGCTGCTGCAGATGGCCGAGGCGGCTTCCGCCGCCCGAGAGCTCGGGGATCGCTCGCGCCATGGGGGCTCCTGGGATCGAGCGACGCTATCAGACAAAACATTTCGCGTGCAATGTTTCTCTCGCCCCGTGATACGGTGCCGCGCGAAGGAGGGCGCGATGCGCGTTGCCTACATCGGACTGGGAGACATGGGCGCATCGATGATGCAGCGCCTCACCGCGCAGGGCGTCGACACTACCGTGTACGACATCGCGCCCGCTGCGCTCGAGGCGTGCGTCGCGAAGGGCGCGAAGCCGGCGGCATCACCCGCAGCTGCGGCAGCGGGCTGCGACGTGATCGGAGTGTGCGTGCCCGAGGACGATCACGTGCGCGCCGTGCTGCGCGGCGCGAACGGCGTGCTCGCGGGCGCGAAGCGCGGCGCGGTGATCGCGGTGCACAGCACGATCCTGCCCGCGACCGCTGAAGAACTCGCGCGCGAGGCGAGCGCCGCGGGCGTGGACCTGCTCGACGCGTGCGTGACCGGCGGCGCCGCGCGCGCGGTGCAGGGCAAGCTCGTACTCCTCGCGGGCGGCGACGCGGACGCCGTCGCGCGCATGAAGCCCTACTCCGACGTGTGCGCCGAGCGCGTCGTGCACGCCGGCGCGATCGGCAGCGGCGCGAAGCTGAAGCTGTGCATCAACCTGATCACGTACTTGCAGTGGATCGCCGCGTTCGAGGCGCTCACGCTCGCGAAAGCCGCCGGCCTCTCCCAACAAGTGCTCGAAGACGCGGGGCGCGGCAACGGCCAGATCACCGAGCTGATGATCCAGTTCATGGCGCTGCACAAAGGGCCCGAGGCCGCGCGAAACAGCGACGGCATGAAGAAGTTCCTGCGCACGCAGCTCTTCAATGCGGAGAAGGACCTCGCCTGGGCGCTGAAGCTCGCGCGCGATAGCGGCGTTGCGCTGCCGGGCACCGCGCTCGCTTCGCAGCTGATGGCGCGCGTGTACGCCGTCGAGGACGCGGGGAAGAGGTAGCGCGTGGCGGCTGGCGTCTCCGTAACAACTCGGCGCTCGCACGCGCGCAAACGTGGTGCAAGCCGCAGCCGCGCGAAGCGCAAGCGCAGGAGCCAGAGCGAGCGCACGAACGAGACGCGCGCGCGCATCCTCACGGCGGTGCATGCGTGCATCTCCGATCTCGGCTTCGCGCGCACGACGGCGGCGCAGATCGCGAAGCGCGCTGGCGTGACGTGGGGCGCGGCCCAGCACCACTTCGGTGACAAGGACGGGATCCTGATCGCGGTGCTCGAAGACTCGTTCGAGCGTTTCGCCGCGAAGCTCGCCGAGGTGCCCGACTCGGCGCCGCTCGAGGAGCGCGTCGCGCAGTTCGTGGACCGCGCGTGGGAGCACTTCTCGAGCCCGCACTACCGCTCGACGTTCGAGATCCTCATTCACGCCGCGGACGCGCTGCCGCGCAGCTCGAACTGGCGCGCGCGCATGGAAGTGGCGTGGTCGCGCATTTGGCGCGAGGTATTCGCGAGCGAGAAGCTGCCGCGCCGCCGCGCAATCGCGCTGCAGCAGTTCACCGTCGCCGCGCTCGCGGGCCTCGCGTCGCTGCGCATGCTCGAAGGCGACGCCGCGCAGGAGCGCGATGGGGAGCTGGCGGTGCTGCGGGATGCGTTGTTGCGGGAGCTGAGCGCGGCGTAGCTGCCGCGGCATTCACTCTCTGCGTTCTAGTTCGTCAGCTGTCGTTCTTTGGAAGAACGCAACCCAAGCCTTCATCATCTGTTCGGGGATGTAGAAGGCTGCGGGCGAAAGTTGCGCATTCCTTCGCGCCAACCTCCGCATCAGCTCTTCGGGGTCGACGCCCTGGAAGTGAATCTCGCTGCTCGCTCCGAGCTGCCGGGCCCCCGAGCGATGGTCCTCGCGCTCTTCCGAGCAGTCCCTGAGCATGGAAGTCCAACCATCAGGTGGAGGGTCGACATGCGTCTCCTCCATTCACGGCTCGCCGCTCAGCGCCGGCTCGCCTTGCGGCCCGCCGCTCGCATCACCTTGTTCGCGGGCTTCTGTGCACCGGCGATGGCGAGGCGCTTGTCCCCGAACTGGGCGACGAGCTCCAGTGTGCCGCCGAGCGCTTCGACGTAGCGCCGCAGCGTCGTGACGAGGCAGTCATCGAAATCCGAGCGCGCCTCCAGGCGCGAGATGTCTGCTTGATCGATGAGGGATTGCTCGGCGACATCCACCTGCGTCTTGCCGGCAGCCTCTCGCAAAGTCTTCAGGGATAGATGGACGCCGCGCGCAGCGCCAAGGCCACGGCCGAGAACGCGCACAGGCTCGGTTCCAGACGCTGACCGGCGCTTCGCTGCTTGACTCATGGATTGCCTCCCGTCTGATAGACGTCTCGCTCGGCGCGCGTTGCTGGCCGCGCGCTGATGATTCGATCTCGCGCACCACGCTCGACATGAACGACGTACAGCAACCGCTCTCGGATCGATCGGCCGAGGATCACGACTCGATCCGTGCTGGATCCGTCGTCGAGGTACACAGCGGCTGGACCTGCGAAGACTGTGGCCGCCTCGGGGAAGGAAACGCCGTGCTTCGCGAGATTCGACTCGGCCTTCTTGTCGTCCCACTCGAAGTCGCCATCGATGACAGTCGCCACAGCACGACACAGTATGGAGTGCGTCCCATAGGGCGTCAAACCGCCGCGAGGTCTTCGTAGGCGAGGGGCCGCTGTCGCGCCGTGTAGTTGCCGGCCTGTGATGCTCCGCTCGGCGTTGTTGCGGGAGCTGAGCGCGGCGTAGGCTCTGAGCTCGCTCGGAGGCGCGCATGCCCAGCTACGACCTCGTCATCGCCGGCGGCACCGTGATCGACGGGCTGCGCACGCCGCGCTTCACCGCGGACGTCGCGATCCGCGACGGCCGCATCGCCGCGATCGGCTCGGTCGCGCGCTCGGACGCAGCGCGCGTGATCGATGCGCGCGGGCAGATCGTGTGCCCCGGCTTCGTCGACCTGCACACCCACTACGACTCGCAGGTGTTCTGGGATCCGTACTGCACGATCTCGGGCTGGCACGGCGTCACGTCCGTCGTGATCGGAAACTGCGGCTTCGGCTTCGCGCCCGTGAAGCCCGCGGATCGCACGCGCTCGATGCTCACGATGGAGCGCAACGAGGCGGTGCGCGCGACGACGATGGCGGCGGGCATGCCGTGGGACTGGGAGACGTACCCGGAGTTTCTCGACAGCCTCGATCGCACGCCGAAGGGGCTGAACCTGCTCAGCTACGTCGGGCTGAACCCGCTGATGACCTACGTGATGGGCCTCGACGCCGCGAAGAGCCGCGGCGCGACGGCGAGCGAGCGCGCCGAGATGGCGCGCCTGCTCGGCGAAGCGCTCGACGCGGGCGGCTGCGGCTTCTCCGCGCAGCTGTTAGGGCCGAACTCGGTGCAGCGCGACTTCGACGGCACGCCCATGATCACCGACACGATGTCGCACGACGACCTCGTGTTCTTCGCAGGCGTGCTGCGCGAGAAGGGGCGCGGCTTCATCCAAGTCATCGGCGCGGACGCGAAGCTCACCGAGAGATTGTGCGAGGCGAGCGGGCGCCCCGTCGTATGGAACGCGCTCGTGCTCGCGGCGGACCAGCACGGCATCACGTACGGCCAGTACCGCGACGTGATCCGCTGGATCGACGACGCCAACGCGCGCGGGCTGCGCGTCTTCGCGCAGGCGCTCACCTGCCAGAACAATTACGAGTTCAGCCTCGACGAGTGGAACCTGTTCGACTCGATTCCCGCGTGGCGCGCCGTGACGATGGGCACGCCTGCCGAGCGCGCGGCGAAGATGCGCGACGCCGCGCATCGCGACGCGCTGCGCGCGAGCTTCGACCCGAAGCAGACGCTCGTGGGCGCAACCGTCACGGCGATTCCGGATCTCGTCGTGAGCGAGGTCGGCAAGCGCGAGCTCGACGAGTACGTCGGCTTCTCGGTCGGCGAGATCGCGGCGAAGCTCGGCGCGCACCCGGTCGACGCGATGCTCGACCTCGCGCTCGCAGACGACCTGCGCACGCGCTTCGCGACGCCGCCGCAGAAGATCGACATGACCGCGATGCGCGAAGTCGTGAACTCGAGCTTCGCGCTCCCCGGCGTGTCCGACGGCGGCGCGCACATGAAGTTCCTCACGCTCGGCCGCTACCCGACCGAGTTCCTGAGCCTGCTCGTGCGCGACAACGGCCTCATGGATCTGGAGCAGGCGCACTGGCGCCTCTCCGCATATCCCGCGCTCGCCGCCGGCATTCGGGACCGCGGCTTCCTGCGCGAAGGCGCGCCTGCGGACGTGCTCGTGTACGACCTCGAGCGCCTACGCATCCTGCCGACCGGGCGCCTCCACGACTTCCCCGCCGGCGACTGGCGCATCGCGTGCAAAGCCGACGGCTACCGCTTCGTGATCGTGAACGGCGAGATCACGTTCGAAGACGGCGTATGCACGGGCGCGACGCCGGGGAAGCTGCTGAGACACGGGCGGTCGGGTTGACGGTGCAGGTTTCTCCGCTGCGCTAGCCGAATCAAGTCGGCTGCCGCCCTCTCGCCGAGCGCGCCGCCAGACTCTACCGAGGTGGATCGGAGCGCGGCCCTTGACGTTCAGCTGCAGCGCCTTGTTAGGCCGCACCTTCATCGTAGATCCTCGAATAGTCAGCGAACTGGCTGTCCTGGAGATCATCTTCGATCACGCGCTTGGCGACATCGAAGTCGACGACGTAGCAGCACACTTCCATGGTGCCCGAACCAATGCTCCCACCATCACAAAACCCGAGGCCGCGGCGCCCGACAAGAGCATGGGCCCTACAACTCGTCGCGCATCACCATGCCAAGGAATGTGTAGATCGCGGGCAAGCTTGCCTTCGGATCAGATTTCTTCAGAACGAGCGAGGACTCAACAGACCCTGCTCCGACGACGCCACCGCTTGCGTCCTGTCCGGATAAAGAAAAGAACTCCGAGTCGCCGACGCGATACTGCTCGGAGATCTCGATTGAGCCAAGGCCCCTCTCTGCAAGCGACGCGCGGAACTCGCCGACTGAAACGGGCTCGAAATCTTTCTCCACAGTTCCGTTGTGAAGAGCACTGAAGAGAAACGCAAACCCCGAGTACGCGAGCACGAGGTCCTGGTTTGTCAGCTTGTCGTATGGAAGGTCGCCCGCGAACGACCAGGTGATCGGATTCACGAAGCCCTTGCCTCGCGAACCGTCGGGCATCTCGTACTCGACGACATGAACTGGAATCGGCGCGGCCTCGCCTGCGATGGTCGCGGGGATCGTCTCGATGAACCTGACGCTCTTCGGCTTCACCCCAAACTCCATAGGATGAGCCAACCAGTCGGAGAGCGTCGCCTCTGCCTCCTCATTGCTCACGGTCGCGGCCTCCGGTGCTGCACCCAGATGGCATCCCGAGAAGACCAAGGCGGCGATTGCACGCGAAAGCCTTCTCAAGTGAGAACACCTCCGGGCGCGGCGTTCTACTGCGGCCGCCTAACGGATCGGCAATAAGCTGCCGGCCGCCCGTGAACCTACCACGCGTGCTCCGGAGGCCGGCCGCGCGGCGACCCCGGACCGGCAGGCCGACGGCCCCGCTCGATGCGCACCTGTGAGCGGAGGCCGGTCAGCGTCATTGCCTTGTTGGGCGGCGTGCGACGGCTGTCCGTGGACCGACACATAGATCCGCATGCAACCCCCGAGTAGGCCTAACTTCTTGAGTAGCGCCCGATCTGGGATCGCCTTCTTGCCCGTGCGGTCTGTGGTGGTCGAGAGAGCCGGCCCGATGTTCATGTAAATGCTGGGATGCCTGTCGAACGCGTGCTGCAGGGACTCGGCGTCGGCTCGAGCTTCGGGTGAGCACACCGTGACCTGCTGGCCGATTCTCGGACCGACTGATTCTTGAGAGAGAATGGCTTCCGACGGAAAGGAAGCCCCCATGAAGAAGAGTCGGTTTACGGAAGAGCAGATGGTGAAGATTCTGCGCGAGGCGGA